>CBDUAX010000461.1:0-4244 GCA_965365235.1 uncultured bacterium | reverse complement strand
CTGGCAGGGTATCGGGCCCATGCCGAACCTCCCTACCCGCCACTGGCTTCCGTCCTACTACCATCTGAACGCGTTCTTCCACTATCTGTGGGGTGACCCGGCCTTCGGAACTATCGTCCTGAATCTCTTCGCCGGAATCTGGACGGTGCTTCTCACCTTCCGCTTGGCCAAGGAGACCCTGGGCCTGGAGGCTGCGAAGCTTGCCGCACTCCTGACGGCTTTCTTCCCCTCCCTGATCCTCTGGTCCGTCTTGAATATCCGAGATGCCTTGGCTGGTTTGGCGGTGACGATGACAGTCCTTTTTGGAGTGAGGGCCTTCCGCTCTTTTCGAGGGAGCCACCTTTTCTTCCTCACCGTGGGCCTGGTCCTCCTCTCCAGTCTGAGGGACTACATGGGGTTTCTCTGCCTGGCTGGGTTGGCCCTGGGGTTCGTCGCTGCCGTGCGGCCAGGGAGGCTCCTCTCGACCTTGGCCGGAGGGACCGTGTTGATCCTCTTCTTCTCCCTCCTGGCCCATCGTCTGAATCTCTTTCCCACCGAGGTCCTGGAAGACCCATTCACCTCCGCCACGAGGATGCGGGAAAACCTTCAGTTCGGGGCTTCATCGGCATTTGGATCCGGCTTTGAAACGGAGACCTTCGGAGGGAGCCTCCGCTACCTGCCGGTGGGGTTCGCCTTCCTTCTTTTTGCGCCTTTCCCCTGGGCCATCGAGACCACCCTCCAGGCCGCCGCCGCCCCGGAGACGATTCTTTGGTATCCCATCTTTTTACTTTCGCTCTGGGGAATGAGAAAGGCCATCTTGAAGGGTGTCCACCTGAATGTGATCCCTTTCTCGGTCCTCCTCGTGATCACTACCAGCTACGCCCTGGTTGAGGGGAATTTCGGCACGGCCTACCGGCATCGCGCTCAAATCATGCCGTTGTTCTTCCTTTTCGCTGGCGTCGGTCTGGTGGCCATCAAGCCGTGGTTCCAGAAACGTCGGCGAATGCGAGCCAGGTCCGTCCTGGCTCGACGAGGTGCCGGGGCGGACGGGTGATGGCCAGGTTGCCGCCTGCGTCCGGCCGAATCTCGCCCAACCGTTCCTCGGGAAGATCCAATTTGGTTGAACCATGTGTGGGATAGTCGGGGCGGTTGCCCTTTCGGGGGGATCCCTGCCCTGGACACCCGCCGATATCCTGAATGCAGCTCGGACTCTCAGGCACCGGGGCCCCGACGATCAGACATCATGGCACGATCCGGGAGGGCGATGTCTTCTCGGGCACGCCCGACTTCGGGTGATCGATCTTGAGACGGGAGACCAGCCCATCGGGAACCGGGACGGATCGGTCCAGGTGGTATTCAATGGAGAGATCTACAACTTCAAAGAACTCAGGCGCGAATTGGAGGGGAGAGGTTTCCGGTTTCGGACAGCCTCCGACAGCGAGGTCCTGGTTCACGGGTGGGAGGCGTGGGGGCGCTCCATGGTGGATCGCCTGGATGGGATGTTTTCCTTCGGTGTGTGGGACTCCAGAGCCGGGTCCCTTTTTCTCGCCCGGGACAGAGTGGGCAAGAAACCTCTATTCCTCTACCGTGCCCCGGGGCTTCTGGCATTTGCCTCCGAAATCAAAGGCCTCCTGACCCTCCCGGGGCTGGATGATTCTCTCGATCCTGCGGCACTCCCGTTCTATTTGTCCTATGGATACGTGCCCGCCCCGGGGACCTTTTTTCGCCATGTGACCCAACTGCTGCCGGCCCATTCCCTCCTGGTCCGACAGGAGAATGGGATAGAGGCCCCCCTACGCTATTGGTCCCCTGATTTTCGGCCGAGACCGATTCGGCGGGCCGAGGCGCTGGAGCGGACGCGCTCCCTGGTCTCGGCGGCAGTGGAGAAACGATTGGTTTCCGATGTCCCCTTGGGGGCATTTCTGTCGGGAGGCGTCGACTCGACCATTGTGGTGGGCCTCATGGCCGGGCTCGGGGGCCCTCCGCCGAAAACCTTCTCCATCGGGTTCGGCGACGACGAGACGTATGACGAGACTGCTTGGGCTCGGAAGGCGGCCAATCAGTTTGGTGCCGACCATACGGAGTTCCGGGTGGAAGCGGACTCGGTGGATCTCGTGACCAATTTGGTGGAAGCGTACGATCAGCCCTTTGGAGACTCCTCGGCTCTTCCCACCTGGTTGGTTTCCGAACTCACCCGGGAACAGGTGACCGTGGCGCTGACCGGGGATGGGGGGGACGAGATCTTCGCAGGATACCCCCGATTTCTTGGGATGCGCTTCGCAGAGGCCATGCCCGGTCTTGTGTCCAGGCTTGGGGACCAGATCGGTTCAAGACTCCCCCTCCATGAAGACTTTCGCCACCCGACCCGGCGCTTCATCCGTTTCTTTGAGTCTGCGTCCCTTCCTGAAGCGGAACGGTGGCTCCGCTGGGTCGGGTTCCTTCCGGACGACCCTTGGAGTCTTTTGCGGGAGGATATCAGGGAGTTGGCCCTCGAGGGGCTGGGGGAAGGTCGCCGGACCACTCTTCTGGGAAGTCTCAGGCTCCGGGAGGCGGAGGTAGATGGGGCTTCTCCTCTCGGTCGGGCTCTGGCTATCAACTTCCACACCTACCTCCCAGACGATCTCCTGGTCAAAGCCGACCGCACCAGCATGGCCCACGGCCTGGAGCTTCGATCCCCCTTTCTGGACACTGGGCTGATCGACTTCGCTGCCTCCCTCCCGGATCACATAAGGAACCCGCACTATCGTCTAAAAGGTCTCCTGAAAGACGCTTTTCGGGAGATGATCCCTCCGGGAATCAGCAGGCGGAGGAAAATGGGGTTTGGCGTACCCATCCCCCTCTGGTTCCGAACCAAGTGGCGAGACCACCTGGAAGAAACGGTCCTGTCGGAGGGTGCCAGAGTTCGGGAATGGCTCCGACCGGAGCCGATCCGCCGGCTTGCCCAGGAGCACTGGTCCGGAGAGGCGGATCGAGGGCATCCACTTTGGGCGCTCCTCACACTGGAGCTGTGGTTGAGGCATCGGGGCTGAACGACCGGGCCGAAACCCTTTCTAACCCTCGGTCTGTACGATGGCCCCCTTCATCACAGTCAGGTACTTCCGGGCCACAGCTTCGACCCGGAAGTCCTCGGCTCTTCGTTTGAGGTCCGCAGGGTCCCAGGAAGCGGCATGCCGCCCTTCGATGGCTTCGGCCAGTGCGCCTGGGTCCCCAACGGGCACGAGGGTGCCGAAACGCCCGTTTTCCAGGATCTCCCGGGGGCCACTCTGGCAGTCGGTACTGATGACCGGACAACCACAGGCAAGGGCTTCCACCAGGACCACCCCGAACCCCTCCCACCGGGAAGGTAGGACCAGGCTCACAGCCCGCCCGAGGAAGGAATAGGGGTTTCTTACGAATCCCGGAAGTGAGACAGTGTCGGAAATGCCCAACTCCTCTGAGAGGGCTTCCAGTGTTCGCCGTTCCGGTCCCTCTCCCAGTATGAGAAGCCGAAGGCCCTGGCGGGCCTTCACCATGGCGAAGGCCCTCAGGAGGGTCGGGTAGTCCTTCTGAGGAACCAGACGCCCGATACTCACCAGAAGTTCGAGCTGTCCGGAGGAGGCCCATGGGTGTTCGGGGTCTTCCAGGGCAGCCTCCTGGACCTTCGGGATGTCCACCGGATTCTGGATTACCTCGATGCAACTGCGTGAGATGCCGGTCCTCCCAGCCAGATCGTCGGCGACCCCTTCCGAGACGGCAACGATGGCCTCCGCTCTTCGGTAGAGCCTCCTGGCCAGCCAAGATACCACCCGGTCCTTGAACCGCCGCCGTCCCGCCAACTGGTTTGACATGTGGAGGTGGCTCGTCACCACGGTGGGTACGGTGGATCGGCCGAGAGTTCGTGCCAGAAGCGCCACGACGTTCATGATATCCATGGCCGAGAGGAGGACGTCAGGGGGCTCCTCATGGAGGAAACGGGCCAGCGCCGGAAGACTACCGGGCTTGGACCGGACGGAGAGATCCACCACCCGAACCCGGGGATCCAACTCCTCGAGAAATGTGCCCCGGTTGGCGGCAAGGACCATGTCAACGTCTAGCCCCCAGCGGACGAGCTGGTTGGCGATGGTGACGTAGACACGCTCGGCGCCCCCACCTTCCAGCGATGGGAGAAGGAAGGAAACTCTCTTCAATTCAGGCGTGTGCACGCTCATTCAAGCGCCACCCGGAATGGGTTCGGCCTCTCCAGAAGAGGGGTGGAGAAGGGTTAGATAGCGGCGGATCGCCGCATC
>CBDUAX010000460.1:0-4266 GCA_965365235.1 uncultured bacterium | reverse complement strand
ACCAAGGTCTGGTACTCACCGACGAT
This sequence comes from uncultured bacterium, assembly GCA_965365235.1. GTDB lineage: Bacteria > Gemmatimonadota > Gemmatimonadetes > Longimicrobiales > Gaopeijiaceae > CBDUAX01. Next base: position 4,240 of record CBDUAX010000460.1, on the reverse strand, counting down.
GGCTCCCCCATCCACCTTCACCACGGCCACCTCCGTCAGGCGGTGCCCCCTCTGAGGCGACCCACCGGTGGTCTCGACATCCACTACGGCGTAGCCGACCTCATCGAGGCTGCTCCATTCGGAGGCGGCCCCTCCCTTGAGCGACCACCAGCCCTCGGCATCGACCTGGAACCTCTCATCCGACCCCAGCAGAGTGAAAACTGCGGCGGCGGCGGCACCGGGATTCCCGCTGAGCCCGAGAACTTCCTGGGCCATCGCGCCACCCACTCCCTGTGGATCGATATCGCTTACGAGGGATCGCGCCTCGGCATAATTCGTGTCCTGAATGTGCAACTGTGCCAGCAGAAGGCGAGCCGGTGTGGCGGCCGGGGCGGTCCTCAGCCTCTCCCTTTTGGCCCTTGCGGCGGCTTCCGCCTGGTTCGGCGTCACCACCCGGGCTCAGTCTCAACGCATCGCCAAGGAATCCGAAACCACGGAGGCCGTATCGGAGTTCCTGGTGAACCTCTTCCGCGTGGCCGACCCCTTCGAGGGTTTGGGAGATACCCTCACAGTCCGGACGGTCCTCGATCGGGGGGCGCAAGACCTCATCGACAACCCTCAGATCGATCCCGAGGTGGGGGCCCACATGATGGGCGTCGTGGGGGAGGTCTATATGGCCCTGGGCCTCGCCGTCGAAGCCGGGGACCTCTTCGAGCAGGCTCTGGAGATCCATAAGGAGGTGGACGGACCGGAAAATGCCCACACGGCGGATGCCATGTCGGCGCTGGCCCTGTCCTATCTGGAGCGAGGCCGCTACGAGGAGGCCGACTCCCTCGCTCGGAACGTTCTCAGGATCCGAGAAGCCTTGCCCAGCGACTCGGTGGGGATCGCCATGGCCTGGGTTGGGATGGCCCGGGCCCTCCGGGAGCTCGGCCAGGCCGACTCGGCGAAGCTTCTCGCAACGCGGGCCCTGGGAATTTATGAGCAAAGCCTGGGGCCGGACCACCCGCAGACCGTGGGCCTTCTGGCCACCGTCGCCCTGATGCAACGGGCCACAGGGGAGGTTGATTTGGCCGAGGCTCTCTACAGGGAAGCGTTGGAGAAGTATCTCGCGTTGGGAGAGTCGGGTGCTCGGGGTGCCGCCACCACCATGAACAATCTTGCCTTTCTGCTTCGGGGCGAGGGGGAGCGAGCCGAAGCGGAGGCGCTCTACCGGAGATCCTTCGAAGAATATGGATCTTGGCGCACCCCACCCGAGACGCAGATCCTCCTTGCCAACCTCGCCAGCGTCCTCTGGGATCAGGGAAAGAAAGACGACGCCTTCGAAGTCCTCTCCGAGCGACTGGATCTTGCCAGGGAGGAATGGCCCCAGGGGAGTTGGAGGATTGGGGTCGCCGCCGTCGCGGTTGGGGAGTACTTCGTGCGCGTCGGAAAACCCGCCGATGCCGAGCCTTATCTTCGAGAAACTCTGGCGAGTTACGAGAGCGCCCTGGGCTCAAACCACAACTGGTCCTTCAACGCCCGTTCTGTACTGGGCGCATGCCTGGCCCAGCAGGGGCGGTATGAGGAAGCCGAGGCGCTGATGAAGGTCGGCTTCCAGGGGCTCCTGGAGGGTGGAGCCGAGGACTCGTTCACGCGGTCTGCTCGGCAGCGCCTCGTCGAGTTGTACGAGCTGTGGGGAAGACCCGCGGATGCGGACCGGTACAGAGATTTTGAAGGGGCGGGGGGCCTCTGACGGCCCGCCGCCCCTCCCTTCCAGATCTACTTCCTCGACCTCTTTCTACCCCGTTCCCCTCTACCTCCAGAGGTCAGAAAACTTCCTCTCGGTGAACCCCGGGGGGATCTCAAAGCGGTCGTCGGAGACGGAGATCCGCTCGACGGCAACGATCTCCTCCACCGTGTAGCTCTGGTCCCATCCCCCTGCCGAGAACGACTGGACCCGGACCGGAAGCTTCCCTTCGCACAGCAACTCCTGTGCGGACGGTCCTTCGTCGGGTCCGTATTCGTCCTCGTCTTCTTCATCGAAGCCCGACAGTTCGGCCAGGCTCTCCATGGTGCCCATGAGTCCGTGGGCGTCTTCCGCGCACCACCCCACTGCGATCTCATACCCTGCCACGGCCTCCTGGGCGGAAGCGGCGAACCCGTTCACATCCTCGGTGTTCCCCAGGGGGCGAACCTCCGGAGAGAAACCGGTGAACATCCCCTCTTCCTCATACTCCTCGTCCTCATACTCTTCGTCGTAATACTCCTCGTCCTCATACTGCTCCAGGTCCTCCGGATCGATCCCCATCTTCTTCATCATCTCCTCCGCCATCCTCTCTGCATCTCCGGTGGCGGATTCCACGTCCTCGGCGCTGATTTCGATATAGGAACGCTGGCTCGGGATGACCATCCACGTCGTCCTGGATTTAGCGTCGATGATGGTATACGTGTCCGCCCCCATCCCCCCTTGATCGAATCGAACCTTGGACCCCTTCACCCAGAGCGTGATCTCCTGGACCTCCACGCCATCCGCATTCTGTAGCTCCCCCGTGGGGGCCTCGAAGAGACTCCGAGCCGTATAGCGGATCCAGTCCTCCTCGGTCTCGAAGTCCGGTTCGTCCGCCTCACTGAGGAAGAGATCGAAGAGGGCCTGTTCGTCCACCTCGATGGTCCGTTGCGTCACGGTTCCCTCGAAGGACTGGGCCGAGGTGGAAGCGGGAAGGGCCACCGCCAGACCGAGGACGAGGGCCAGGAATCTCCATTTGAACATGATGTGCCTCCGTTGGGCATCGGTTGAGTCGTGAGGGCCGGCGCCCCTCTCACTCAGAAGAACAGATTCGGGGCCCGGATCGGCTCACCCCTGGGCCGAACCGGAATCCCTGAGCCGATCGGAGGGGGGGTTTCTGTTGTTAGGGAAATGGGGCGAACGATCCCTGGCACTCTCTTCTCGGGGTGTGGGGGCCTCTACTTCGACGCCTCCAGCGAGGCAGCCCTCGGTCAGGCGTTGGCCCGTGGGGACCGATGCGGTGAACGTCCTGAGCAATCCGATTCAGGTGTTCACCGACGTGCAGATCCAGTCCGTGGAAGAGAAACAGCTGACCGTGGGCAGCGAGGGATGAGGTCACTGATTTTTTGGCCCTACCACCCCGGCGCGGCCCTGACCCTTTGTGAGGAGGTACAGAATGGAAGGGCAAACACCTCAGGACGAGCAGGATTTTGGCACCCAAAACGGGTCCCCGGGCCCGGAATCGAGGAGTCCGGATCCCACGACCGGTGGCGGTCCTCCCTCAGGCAAGGCCGACATCACGAAACGGATCATCGCTGCGGTCATCGACGGAGTGCTGGGGGTCGTCGTCGGGATGATTCCCATTATCGGCGGCATTGCGTCTACAGCATACTGGCTGGTGAGGGACGGCCTGGACGTGGAGTTCCTGGACCGGCGGTCTTTGGGTAAGAAGGTGATGAAACTCCGGCCGGTTCGCCTGGACGGAGCCGAGATGGACATCTCCACCTCGGTCAGGCGGAACTGGCCCTTCGCCTTCGGCGGCATCGCCCTCTTCCTCGCCTACATCCCCATCATCGGATGGCTCTTGTTGGTTCCGGTAGGCCTGGTAGCTTTGATCGTCGGGGTCATCGAAGCGGTGCTCCTGTTCACCGATGCGGAAGGGCGGCGGATGGGGGACAAGTTCGGCGGAACCAAGGTCGTCGAGGTGGATTCCTGAGAACCCGGGTGAGGGGGGGAAGGAGACCGCGGGCAAAGCCTCCTCCCCCCGTTCGCCCCTTCAGCGATCCCACCCACGCCTCTTCTGCAACCCAACCGACACCTTTTGGCGCCTTTCTCGTATGGATAGGCTGACACAGCGGTCGGACACCCCCTTCGTTTTCCCCTATTTTTAGCTACTGGCCGGCGGCCAGGAATCGGGAGGATCCCCTGTTTCCAGGGACCCTCCTGGCTACAGGGGAACTCGGAGCGGTGTTTTCCAATAGAAAATAAATTCCCCCCGCCGCTAAACATTTTCGCGAGAGGACCCGGTATGCGGTTCAGCAGCTTTCTCGGAGAACTCCACAAAAGAGGCGTGTGGCAGGTCCTGGGCAGTTATGCGGTGGTGGCCTGGATCGTCCTCCAACTAGCAGAGACGCTGGAGGGCCTCATCGGCCTGCCCCTATGGTTCGGGCCGGCCATCGTCGTCGTAGTTCTCCTGGGTTTCCCCGTGTTCCTGATTACGACCCTCACCCAGGGTGGGTTGCCCAGCGGGGCGGGTGGCGGGGGGTCAGGGGC
>CBDUAX010000459.1:0-4282 GCA_965365235.1 uncultured bacterium | reverse complement strand
GACGGCGTCCTGGATCGACTGGTCCGGTTGAGTCGGGCCCCGGTGGAGGTGACAGACGCGGACATGGCAGCATACATCCAGGCCGAACTCGAAGGGGTGGACGAGACAGATCTTCCTGCCAGGCGCCAGGCGCTTGAAGAGATGCCCCAAATGGAGGTCCATCCAGCCCATGGGAGCCTGATGGCTGACCGAGCAGGTTACCTCTTCGTGGAGGACTTCCGGACCCCCGGGGCGGAAAGGGTGGCGGTGAATGTTTTTGACCCGGACGGACGACTGGTGGGAGGCTTCGACCTATCCACCGAGCTCAGTGTCCTGGAGATCGGAGAGGACTACCTCCTGGCCCTTTTCGAGGACGAACTGGAGGTGGAGTATGTCCAACTCTACCGGTTGGCCCGCCCTTCTTAGAATCATTCCGTCCGCAGGGCCACCATGGGATCGGCCCTTGATGCTCTGCGGGATGGGATCCACAGCCCGAAGGCGGCGGCCGTAGCCAGAAGTGCTGGGACCAGGCCGAAGACCAGGGGGTCCCGGGCATCCGAACTGAAGAGGGCCTCCCCCAGCAGGGGGGCGAGAAGCCAGGCTAGGCTGACACCCAGGATCAGCCCGATGGCAAGAGGGGACAGCCCGTCCTTGAACGTCGTCCAGAGGATCTCCGGGGGGGAGGCTCCCACCGCCCGGCGAACACTCAATTCCCGAGCCCTCCGGTTCACCGAGAACGCGATCACGCCGTAGAGCCCCACCACGGCCAGGATCAGTGCCGACACGCCGAAGATCCCGAAGAGGATCGCGAAAACCCGTTCGGCCAGGTGCGCGTCTTCCAGGGTCCCCTCCAGTGTGCCCACCTCGTGGAACGGCAGGTTGGGATCGAGGGTTCCCAGGACCTCTCGGACAGAAGCGGCCATCCCGCCCAACTCTCCCTGCGTCCGGATGGAAAGGCGGATCGTCCGATAGGGTGTGTCCCAGAACGGATGGTAGATGCCGGCATGGTGGCCGGCATGTCTCACCGAGACACCCGGATCTTCGACTACGCCCACGATCCTGACTCCGTCTTCAGGGTTCGGTCTGATACCCAGGAACAACTGGAGACCCACCGCAGAGCCGTTCGGTGCCAGACGCTCGGCCATGGCCTCGTTTACGACCACCACCGGTTCTCCGGCATCCATGTCCTGATGGGAGAATAACCGACCTTCTCGCAAGGGCATGCGGAAGGAACCAAAGAACCCCTCAGAGACCCAACGACGCTCGATGGTGGGTCGTCCCCGGCCGCTCGGGTCCACATCGGGATCGAGGCTGTAGAAATCGGAGTTGGCGTCTAGCCCAGGTTCCCGGGAAAAGAATGCCACCTCCGCCACCCCGGGGACCTCTTTCAGTCGCCTCAGAAGCTCCTGCCTGAAGGCCCGAATGCTGGCTTCATCCGGGTAGTCAAACTCCTCCAGGTCCACCCGGCCGGTGAGCACACCGGCGGGCTCGAAACCAAAATCGATGGATTCGAGCTTGGTGACCCCGCGAACCATCAGGCTGGCCATAATGAGCAGCGCGCAGGAGAGGGTCAGCTGCCCCACCACCAGCACCTTGCTCGTTCGACCTTGCCGGAAACCGGTAGTACCGGCGGACTCCGACTTGATGGCTCGCTGGAGGTCCACACCCGAGGCTTGCATTGCCGGCACAATCCCCGCCAGCACGGCGGCACCGGCGACACAGGCAGCGGGGAATGCCAGCGCGGCCCCGTCCACCCCAAAATGGACCCACCAGGCGTTCACCTCTGAACCCAGGATCCGATCGAACCACCCGACTCCCGCCCAACTCAGAAGGAGTCCGCCTGCACCACCCAGCACGGCCAGAGCCAGCGACTCCATCAACAACAACCGCACGACCCTCGAGCGCCCGCCCCCCAGGGCCATCCGAATGGCGACCTGCTTGTTCCGAACCACCGCTCTGGAAAGGAGAAGGTTGGCCACGTTGGCCGCAGCGATGAGAAGCACAAAGGAAACCACCAATACCATGGTGTACATCATTACCCGGTCGCTCTGGTCCATGTATTGGTCGATGAACGGTTGGACCGTGTGGCTTATTCCCTGGTCCTCCTCCGGATCGGCCAGCGTTGTGCGATGGCCAATTCCGGCCAACTCGGCCCTGGCCGCATCAAGGGAAACACCGTCCCGCAGGCGACCGACCGTATGAAGGGTGCCGGCCTCCTCCCCATCGGCGGTGAGGTCAATGGAGAGAGGGGTCCACAGCTCCTGATTCTGTGGGAAGCCGAACCAGTCGGGCAAAACACCCACGACGGTTCGCTGAACACCGGCGACCCGGAGGACGGTACCCAGGACGTCGGGGGAACCTCCAAGTCGCTCCCGCCAGACGCGTTCTCGAACCACCACGACAGGAGGGGCACCCGCCTCGGTATCCGCATCGACCAGGCCTCGCCCCAGGATGGGCTGGACCCGGAGCAGGCCGAAAGCCTGGGGGGAAATGGCTGCACCACTCAGACGCACCGGCTGCTCTCCGGTTCCCGCCAACTGAAAGGTACCCTCGTCCCATGCGGCCAGGCCCTCCAGTACGGTCTGCTCGGCCAGGATCCGACTGAACCCCTCGGGGGTCAGCCCCATCTCCATTCTCCCGGTCTCCACATTCGATCGGTCCACCGAAACGAGCCGTTCGGCTTCCTCGATGGGGAGCTCCCTGAGGATCGCGTTGGCGATGCTGAACATGGTGGTAGTAGCACCCACGCCCAAAGCCAGGATCAGAGCCGCGGTGGCGGCGAACCCCGGCTCACGGATCAGGATCCGAAGGCCGTGGCGGACGTCCGTCAGCAATGCGAGCAGGGAGAATGTCGGTGAGGGGCTCATGGAAACCGTTCTGCGGTTGGAGAGGGATCGGTTCTCGAGTGTGGTTCGGAACCAGGCGAGACGGGGAATACAACCGAGGGCCTGAACCCAGTACCAGAGGCTTGCCCGAAAAACAGAAGATGAGGATCGGATGCGGAGGAACCGCTCGTGGAGGTCTCCCAGGACCTCGTCCAGATCTTCGTGAGGGAGCAGCAGGCTCAGCAACCGTTCAGGCAGGGATGGAGGACGGTTCATCCGTCCAACTCCGCGCTCACTCCGTCCCACATGGAGAGAAGCTCGGCCCGGGAGTTCTTCAACCGGGCATGGGCTTCAGGCCGAAGTTGGAAGAAGCGTTTTGCCCTCCCGCCCCGCTCAGCCGTTGGGGCCCCCATCCGGGACCCGATCCAGCCTTTCTCTTCCAGACGGCGAAGCGTGAGGTATGCCGCGGCCTGGTTCACCGACCGACCGGTCCTTTCTTCGACCTCATCGATGATTGCCGCGCCGTACGCATTCTCCCCGAGACGGAGAATGGAAAGCAGGATCAGGTGTTCGAACTCGCCGAGAGTCTTTCGGGACATTTCAGCTCCATTTACTAGGCATTGTTAAGTAAATACGAGCGTTCGGAGATCCGGGTTTCAGGGCAGGGTCGCTGAGGGACCCACCACAAGGGGAACCGTGCGCGATCTCCCACCTGCAGGATCTGTTGCCCGCTTACCCCCATACCTCTGTTCCGCTACCTTTCGCGTTGCGGGATTCTTTCCTTCAGCCCTCGGTCCCGGGGGCCGTCACTCGCAACAAACCAGGCGCTAGCCCATCGAGCCGGAAACTCCGGCCGGCATGCTGTGCGCTCAAAAACCGGAAAAGATTTTGGCATTTTCTGCCCTCAAGCTGCATCCGACCCTCCTGAGAGGTCTGAAGGACCTGGGCTTCACACGCCCCACCCCCATCCAATCTCGGGCAATTCCTCCGGGCCTCGAAGGTCGGGATCTTTTGGCCAACGCGGCCACGGGAAGCGGGAAAACCGCTGCCTTCCTTCTGCCCATCCTGCACCAGTTGATGGATCGCCCCAGGGGCACATCAAGGGCTCTGGTCCTGGCGCCCACCCGGGAGTTGGCCCTGCAGATCCTTGACGACCTCAACGGGCTGGCCCGGTACACCGCTCTGACGGCCGCCCCCGTTTATGGCGGGGTTGGCATGGGGCCTCAAGAGAAGGCGTTTCGGAAGGGTGTCGATTTGTTGATCGCCACGCCGGGGCGGCTTCTGGACCACTTCCAGTACGACTACGCTACCCTTTCCGGGCTAGAGTACCTGGTCTTGGACGAGGCAGACCGTATGCTGGACATGGGTTTCCTGCCGGATATCCGACGAGTCCTCCGACACGTCCCAAAGCCGCGGCAGAGCTTCCTGTTCAGTGCCACCATGCCGAGACCCATTGAGGAGCTGACCCGGGAACTCCT
>CBDUAX010000458.1:0-4284 GCA_965365235.1 uncultured bacterium | reverse complement strand
CCCCGGGCAGTCTGGTAGGGAAGCACCCCGCCATGCTGAATGTCTACAAGACCATCGGGGCCGTAGCCCCGACCCGGACCCCCGTGTTGATCCAGGGTGAGACCGGCACGGGGAAAGAGCTGGTGGCCAGGACCATCCATGAAAACTCCAATACCGCCGACGAGCCGTTCATCGCGGTGAACTGTGCGGCCGTCCCCGAAACTCTTCTGGAGTCCACTCTCTTCGGACATGTCAGGGGTGCCTACACTGGGGCTTCGTCGGATCGGAGAGGGCCGTTCGAGCTAGCCGGCCGAGGCACCATCTTCCTGGATGAGATCGGGGATACCACGCTGGCCTTCCAGGCAAAACTTCTCCGCGTTTTGGAGGAGCGGGAGTTCTATCCGGTAGGTGGCGAATTCCCGCGTCAGACCGAAGCACGGGTCATCGCCGCAACGAACCGGGACCTGGCCGAGCTGGTCCAGACCGGCGAGTTCCGGGAAGACCTGTATTTCCGACTGAAGGTCGTTGACATTTTCATTCCGCCCCTTCGGGATCGACGGTCGGACATTCCCCTTCTCGCCCGCCACGTGCTTTCGGCGGCAGCCCAGGACCTGGGTCGGCCGGTGCCGACGGTACCCCCGGAGCTCATGTCTTGCCTCCTCACTCGGGATTGGCCCGGAAACGTCCGTGAGCTGGAGAACACGCTGATCCGCGCCCTGGTGATGTCCAGAGGCTCCAACCTCTCCATCCATGAACTCGAGGGCCCCGCGAGTTGGGGACTGGGTTCTCCCCGGACCCCTGGCGTTAGGGCTCCAGGGGGACCCGGTGTCGGCGATTGGAGCGGCGATGACAACAGCCTAGCCGCTGTTGAGCGGCACCACGTCCAGAGAGTCCTATTCGAAACTGAAGGAAACAAGAGCGCCGCCGCCCGGCTCTTGGAAGTCTCCCGCCCCACCCTCAACCGGATCATCAAAGACCACGATCTGGTTCTCCCGTAACCTGACCCTCTTTCCGAAAAGAGGGTTCCCACCATCCGGAGCCCGGTCCCGAGAGGACCGGGCTTCCGTCATTTCCGGCCTCTTCCACCCATCGACGACCCAGCTGAGGCCAAACATCTCCCCCTTTGGATTCACCCCCACAATTCATTACGCACACCAGCCCGACGAACCCTCGGAATCTCCCTAAAGAAAACTTGTAAAAGGCCTTGACGGCGAGAGTGTAAAGAAGCTTTACGAACCGACTGTACCCCGAAACCGTCAATCCACCTAAATCATTTATTCACATCCACTTAAAAACTATGGTCACTTTGGCCCGGGACTTGTCTATACAGGCCGTGTCCACCGGGATTCATATGACCTTCTGGATCCCACCGGCCCCCAACCGGCCGGACAAAGGGGACGCCCCGAATGGGGCGCCACCCACCATTCACTCGGCCGGATGGCCGAAAGGAGAAACACCATGAAGGAGCTGTTCAAGTCGCTTTGGGCTGATGAGTCTGGCCAGGGACTGACGGAGTACGCTCTTATCGTCGCCCTCGTGTCCATCGCCCTGATCCTCGTCCTGATCGCCTTCAGGGATGAGATCGCTCGGATTTTCAACGCGATTCGTGGTGAGCTGAACACGAACGTGGGCAGCATCAACCAGGCATCCACCTGATCTGTACCCGCGGCCGTCCCAGGTCGGTCGGGGGTTTGTGTTTCCCCGGCCGACCTGGGCCCCGCCCCCAGAAACCCAGAACAAGGTCATCGACCCCCATGTCCGTACTTTCCACCATCCAGTTCCTGGCCCTCGCCGCCCTCCTGGGCGCCGCGGTCTTCACGGATCTTCGGGAACGCCGAATTCCGAATCGGCTGACAGTTTCCGGAATTCTGGTGGGGTTGATCATCGCCACCGTCATTGAGGGTGGTCTGCCCCTGGGCGCCATGGCCGGGGCCGGTCTGGCCCTTCTTGTGGCCCTTCCTTTCGTGGCCCTGGGAGGGTTCGGCGGTGGGGATGCCAAACTCCTGATGGCCGTGGGCGTTTTTGTCGGACCCGCCGGCCTTCTCTCAGTCGCCCTCTACGGGGCCCTCGCCGGTGGCCTTCTGGCTCTCGGCAGCGCAATTCGCCGGGGAACGATCATCCCGGTTCTTCTCAACTCCAAGAAGCTCTTTGTCCACCTGATTTCCCTGGGTCGCCACGGGGAGCGGTTTGGCCTGGACAGTCCCGACGCCCATTCGGTGCCGTACGGGCTGGCCATCGCCGCCGGGGCCCTGGCGACCTGGTTCGTCCCCTTTTCCCTGGGGGCCACCCCATGAGCATTCTCGTTGCGAAGACCCGTACCGACCGTGGCAATGAGTCCGGGCAAGCCCTGGTAGAGTTCGCCCTGGTCATCCCCATCTTCCTTCTCCTCCTTCTCGGCGTCGTAGAGTTCGCCCGTGCCTGGAACATCTACGAAGTCATTACCGATGCCGGCCGGGAGGGGGCAAGGACCGCGGTGGTAGACAATCCAGCCTTCACCGAAGCGGACGTGGTGTCGGTTATCCAGGCCGCCGGAAACAGGGCTGGAATCACCATCGAGACTTCCGATGTCCAGATCGTGGGTTTCCGCTCCGGGCGTGGGAACTCGACTTCTGTGCGCATCGAATATGATCACGAACTCAGGTGGGTTGGCGCTCTCCTGGGCCTTTTAACGGGCGATAGGACCCTGACCTTGGTCAGCGAATTCGCCATGCGGAACGAATGAACCGGGAGCTCTTCGAATGAAGAACACACGCGTACTTCTCATCCTGGCATTGGCCATCATCTCCGGCCTGGGGGCAGGGTATTCGGCCCTCCAGTACCTGGATGATCGCCCCGGGCCCCTCATGGCTGCCGGGACGAACGATCTGGAAACCCAACCCGTCGTCCTTGCTTCCAGGGATCTACCTCTGGGGAAGGTCCTGGAAGAGGCCGATCTGGTGGTCGTGGAATGGCCGGCCCAAACGGTTCCCGCGGGTTTCGCCAGCTCCCAGCAGGAGTTGGTGGGTCGCAGCCTGATCGCCGACATCCGTCCCGAGCGGATCTACCACCTCGCGTCCAAGCCAATGAGGCCGTGCTGGCCACGAAACTGGCCGATACCGGACTCTACGGCCTCATCCCCCTCATCCCGCCGGGCATGCGGGCCATGAGTGTGAAAGTAGACGAGGTCATGGGTGTGGCTGGCTTCGTAACCCCGCAGACCCGGGTCGACGTCATCCTGGTGATGACCCCTCCGGGGAGCCGGGAACCGAGCGCCAAAGTCATCCTTCAGAATATCCAAGCGCTGGCTGCGGGCCAGGAAATCCGGGAAACGGAAGACGGGACGCCCATCACGGTCACCGTGGTCACGGTCCTGGTCACCCCCGAAGACGCAGAGCGTTTGGCCCTGGCCACAAAAGAAGGTCAGGTCCAGATGGCCCTCCGGAATACCCTGGACCAGGAGTCCGTCGACACACCGGGTGAGCGTGCGTCGAGGCTCTTCTCAAACCGGGGAGCGACCCGGCCACGTTCCGTGGTCCGGACCGGCAGTGCTCCAGCATCGCCCGAAGAGAGCGTCATCGAGATTTATCGGGGTGGAGCGCGGACGCTGATCTCGTACTGACCCCAAGCCTGAAACCAATGGAATCGGAAGGAGACAGGTCCGTCCCATGATCATGATAACGAAGCAGATACGGAAGGTTTCAAAGGGAGGCTCGGTCGGTCTGAGCAGAGTCGCAGTCCTGCTACTGGCCCTCCTGGTGACGACTCCCGGATGGGTGGCTGGCCAGGACAGAATCCAGACGGAAGCCGACCAGGTCATCACGGTTTCTCGGGGTTCCACAGCCATCTTGACCCGACCCGATAGCATCACCCGGGTTTCCGTGGCCGACCCGGGCATCGCCGAACCGGTGGTGATCCCCCCCAACCAGGTGCTCATCAACGCTGTGGGCGTCGGCTCCACCAGCCTCATCCTCTGGGGCCGGTCCGGACTACCCCGACTCTACACCGTCGAGGTCACAGCGGACATCGCCTCTCTCCAGAGGCAGGTGGACGACCTCTTCCCAGGGGCGGGCCTGACCCTCGCCAGCACCGGTACCTCCGTGGTCCTCTCTGGAGAGGTCCGGGATCCGGCGGTGGTTCGGAAGGCTCTCGAGCTGGCCAACACCCAGGGAATCCCCGTGGTGAACAACGTGGATTCTCCCGCTCCCGAACAGATCCTCCTGAAAGTCGAGTTCGCCGAGGTGAGCCGGACCGTGCTCAAGGAGATCGGGGGAGACCTGGTTCGGATCCTGAACCCGAGTCAGATCGACCACGCTTTCGATAGTGACG
>CBDUAX010000457.1:0-4287 GCA_965365235.1 uncultured bacterium | reverse complement strand
CCTGGGGATCGGTTCCGGTGGTGTCCCTACCCAGCCAGAGGGTTCTCCCAACGCAACCCGGCAAAGCGGGCGAAATCGGCGTCGGTGGTGGTGGGCGGCTCGGCCCCGGTTCACCAAGTGAGCCAATCCCCAATTACTTTCCTGTTTACTAAGCGACGTCGCCGAAGGCCCGGGAGCGCGAACGAACCGGGCCCCGGGAAGGACAAACCGGGGCTGCGGGCGGGTTCGACCTCCCACGATCTTCTGTCCCCTACCAGCCGTGAGACCGGAACCATGCAACGTCCTCCGCACCTCCTTTCGACGGTGATCCTCCTCTCCCTCCTCCCCGGTCGTGTTCTGGCCCAGGACCCCGGCGCCCCGGACCCCCTGGCCAGAGATCTTTTGAGAGCGATCCAGCGGGAGAACACCGCCGAGGTGGAGCGCTTGATTAGCGCGGGGGCCCGGGTGACCGGAGATGGATTTTTTATCGCGGTGAGCACCAGCCCCGAAATGGCCCGCCTCCTGATCGAGCGGGGAGCCGACCCGAACTCCGGGCTTTCCGACATGAAGATGCCTGCCCTGGCGTTCTTCGCCGGATCCGGAGACGTGGACAAGGTACGCCTCCTCCTTGAGTTGGGCGCCGACCCGAACCTTCCCACGGAGGAGGGCGGTGTGACCCCCCTCACCATGGCTGCGATTCAGAACCGGGTGGAGGTGGCGGAGGTGCTTCTCGCAGCGGGGGCCGACCCCTCGGCCGAGACGGACAGCGGCGATTCGGCCCTGGAGTGGGCCGCGGCTTCGGGCCTCCTGACCGGGGACACGCGTTTGATGGACATGATCGCCGGAGGGTCCCCGGAGGCAGAGGAGTTGCGGGAGCTCATCGAGGGGGGGATCGATGTGGACGGCACCCACCAGGAGGGGTTCCAGAGTCTCTCCAAAGACCAGACGACCTACGCTTCCGGGGGGTTCACCGGACCCTGCGTCACCCGGAGAAACCCGGCTTTCGACCCGCCCAATCCCAAACCCGGAAACAGCGGGTCGGGGAGTTACCGGGAAACCCATGTCAGCTTCGTGGGGGGCATGAAAGTAGGGATGATCGCACCTCCTGAATGCGAGCCCCTCGAGCTGGCACCGGCCGAATACGAGGTCACCGTTCTCGGCGGGGACGTGGAGTGGGTATGGGTCTGCGACCCAGATTATGGACCCAGATGCCCGATCCTGAAAACGGACGAAAGCTTCGCCTCCGCGGAAGAACGGTTCGAAGTGGGTGTGGAACCGGCGCCGGCGGAGGGGGAAGCCGAGCCGGATGACGAGTGCAGCGTGGAGTCGGTGGAAATCACCGGTCCGTCCCGGGGCGACCAGTTCGCCTATGACGACTCGCCCACGGGGATTCTCGAGTTGACAGCCACGGCCCAGGCCGACCCTTCCACCTGCGACCAGGCGCTGAGCTGGTCCATCGAAGGAATCGGATCCGTGTCGGCCGAGGTGAAGTCCGGAGGGGACTCCGCCACCTTCACCTACCGCCAGCTTCCCCGGAACAACGAGGATTTCGGGCGGAAGATCATCACCGTCCAGGTGGGTGGCCGAACGGACACCCTCTCGGTGGAGGTCTTCTTCCCCCCCACCGCGTTCAACCACCCGGGGTCCGAGGGCAGCCCGAACTGGTTCTACTACTGGAGCAAAACCCTGGCCGGAGCGGGAGAGACGCTGAAGCACACGCCTCAGCGATTCTCCGAGACCGTCGAAGGAGCCTTGGTCCAGGGCCAATATGACTTCTCCGAAGACATCGTCTATCTCACGGACCGGTCCTACGGAAACTCCTGCGCAAGGCGGCCGGCGGGATTCGGAGGAGGTGAGATGACGGGGATCGACTGCTTCGCCGAACTGGTTCGGCATGAGACCCAGCACAAGCGGGAGCGCCACGAGTGGTGGGGGGCACTCAATCCCAAAGCCGCCCGGGCAGGGGCCGAGGCGGCGTGTGCCGGTACTCTCCTGAGCCTTTGCGACACCTGGCAAGCGTACAAGAGAGATCAGGATTGGGACCTGGATCTGGTGCCGAACACCGTGGAGCAGACTCTGGCTTCATCCAGGGGATGTGATTGGCAGGATGCACAGAGCTGTTCCGGCCGGCCCGGTGGGAAGATCGACCTGGAGATGAACGCCTACAACGTGGGCTGGGGATGGATTCCCGGGGGGGCCAACAAGGAAGACTGGTCGCGGTGCGGGAAGCAGTGGGCCGACGCCACCGTATGCCCCGGTGGGAGGATCTGGTAGCAGGCACGCCAGGAAAGCCGGGGCTCTTTCCAGAATCGCCCGGTCCGCCGTCACCAGAGTCACCCCCAACCGTCGAGGGAGGACCACAAATTCGGTGTGGTAGGAGGTGGACTAGGCGGGCACGGACCATTCAACAAAATAGTACCGCAGAAGGTAACACTTAAGAAAGAGGCCCGGTGCGATGCAACCCAGGAACGGGGTGCGGGAGAGCCGGACGATAGGCAAGGAAGAAGGCCCTCATTCTGGAGATGTGCCAGGCGACCGTCTAACGGATCAAACATCCATGCCAAGGAGGATATCAGCTGGGATTCCGAGAAGGCGCCTTAGACCCCCGATCTGGGCCTTGGAGAGTTCCCGCTTCCCCCTCAGGAACTCCGAAACGCGACTCTTCCCACCCATTACCTCATTCAGATCCGACCGGTGGAGCCCCTTTTGCTCCAGCATGAAGGCCACAGCCTGCTGCGGGGTCACGGCCCCCATGGGATAGCGCTCGTCCTCGTAGTGTTCCACCAATACCGAGAGGAACTCGAGTCGGTCGTAGCCGTCGGTGCCAGCCTCTACATCCTCATCGACGAGCCGCTCAATCTCCGCAATCGCGGCTTCGTATTCCCTCTCGTTCTTCAGTACATGCGGCCTTGAAAAGTCCAAGAGTGCGGTAGCCACCTTTGCTCCTCCTCGCGCGGTCAAAGCCCACCTTCAATCGATTTCCGGTCGTATTCCTCGTGCGTCAGCACGGAGCGGACGTAAAAACGTCCGAGATCGTAGCGAAAGTCGACCACCAGCCGGTACTTGTTCCCGCCTATGTTGAAGACTGTCCTACGCGCCCCCAGAAAGCTCGCCGTGGGAAAATCCGCCCGGAGTTCGTGAGGGGATCCGTTACGTGAAGAGCCGGAAAAGACAAGACCGGGGGTTAGCCGATGGCGAAAAGCTCCGTCGGCTCGGACTTTCCGCGGAGCATCACCGGCCCGAGGGCTTCGGTTCCCCACCCGTCGGGAATGATCAACTGGTTGAAGAGCTGAGCCGAGAATACGAGTCGTCTTTCTAGCCGGCCACACTCGGCCTGAATCCGGGCGCCGGTGTTGAGCACATCCCCGTTGAAGACGAGGCCCCTCTTCAAGTCCCCGATCTCAGCCGAAATGACCTCCCCAAGATGCACTCCCGCTTTGAACTCTGGGACCACCCCAAACTGATCCAGGTATCTTTGCCGCTTCTTCTCAATGATCTCGCCAATCTCGAAAAACACCCTCAGGCATCTCGCATCCTTCAGCCCCTTTTCTGCTTTCCAGGTGAGGACGGCTTCGTCCCCAACGTACTCGTAGATCTCGCCAGCATTGTCGAGGACCGGGCCTGAGATGTCACGGAAGAACTCATTGACCAACCCGTAATACCTCTCGTGGCCCAACTCTTCCGCGAGCGTCGTGGAGGATTTGAGGTCGAGGAACATGAAAATCCGGAGTTCCCGACGGGGCCTGTGGTAGCGGCCGAGTACATACCGCAGCAAAAGCCCGGGTCCAAGGAGCCGATCGAGTTGTCGGAAGAAGACAATGACGACGTACAAGCAAAAGCCAACGCCCACTTGGTAGGCGAGGAGCGGATCCGTCAGGGAGACCAGGAAGTCTTGAACCGATAGGCCCCGGAGCCACCCGAAGATGAAGCCGACCAGAAGGAATACTCCGAAAAGAGATCCAAGGTATGTGAACACCTTCGCTAGGATCGCCACGGAAAACGGTAGCCGGCGCACCCGCTCATCGAATGCGGACTCTTCCAGGAGGGCCAAGGGCGTGGCAAGAACCATCCCGATCACCAAGCCGGCGATCGAAACCCGTCCATCCGCAACGAACTCAAAGAGGAGAGAAACGGGAATACATACGGTCATTATCGCGATGGCCGTTCTCAGTCGGCGCGTCGTGTTCGCAGACATGGTGACCTCAGGATGAGAAAGCCTGGTCATGGTGAAGAGTACCCGTCCAGACTACCTCGGCTGTCGTCAATCCAGCAACTCCGCGTTTCAAGACCAGACCTCGGGGTTCCCCG
>CBDUAX010000456.1:0-4299 GCA_965365235.1 uncultured bacterium | reverse complement strand
CCCGCCGGTGGGTTTCCGCCACCGGCCAGAGTGCGATGAGGGACCCGACAGCGATGATGACGCCCCCGTACCAGATCCACCCCACCAGAGGGTTCACCATGACCTGCACCACGATCCGCTGGGCATCGGGATCATTCCCCACCATCCCCTCGAAGTCCTCGACATCGGCCAGAATGACATAGAGGTCCTCCACAGGAGTCGATCGGATCCCGACCTCCGTCACCACCTGGCGATTCACACGGTAGAAACGTTTCTCTGTCGTAAGGGCTCCTGCACTCTCCCCATCCTTCTGGACCGTCAGGAGTGCTACCCAGCGGTCGAAGTTCTCCTCCACTGATGAGGACACACCCTCGTAGATCAACGTATAGGTGTGACCGAAGGGAGAGGCGATGACGACGGTTTCTCCCGGATCCAAAGCCTTCCTCACCTCAACATCGAAGGCACTACCGGCAAAGCCCGCGAAGATGACCACCGTTCCTACATGAACGATGTAGCCACCCCATCGGCGGCGGTTTCTCCCGACGAGATGGATCAGGGCCGGGCCAAATCCCTCACCTTCGATTCGGGCCCGGGCCCGGGTCCCCTTCCAAAACTCCGTGGCGATCACGGTCAGCACGAAGGCGGAGATCCCGAAGGTAGCCAGGGCGTACCCGTTCCGGGCACCAAGCCCGAAAAGGACCGCCACAATCCCCAGCCCCATGGCTACCGGGATGGCAAAGTTCCGCTTGAGATTTCTTCGGGTCGCCCGTCGCCAGGCGATGACCGGCCCAATTCCGGTGAGAGCCAGGAGGATCAGGCCGATGGGAATATTCACGCGGTTGAAAAACGGAGGTCCAACCGCCACAGGTTGACCGGTGAAGGCTTCACTGACCAGAGGGAAGATCGTGCCCCAGAGCACGGCGAAAGCCGCGCCCAGAAGAATCAGATTGTTGAAAAGAAAGGCCGACTCCCGCGAGAGAAACGACTGGATCTGATTCTCCGATCTCAAACCGGGCAATCGGTAGACGATGAGGACCACCGACGCAATGAATATGCTTCCCATGAATGCCAGGAAGACGAGGGCAATCGAGGTGTTCTGGGCAAAGCTGTGGACGGACTCGATGAGACCCGACCGGGTGAGGAAGGTGGCGAAGATGGTCAGCAGAAAGGTCAGGAGCACGAGGGACATGTTCCAGACCTTCAGCATTCCCCGGTTCTCCTGAATCATGATGGAGTGGAGGAATGCCGTTGCCGTCAGCCAGGGAAGAAGAGATGCGTTCTCCACCGGATCCCAGAACCAGTACCCGCCCCATCCCAGCTCCTCATACGCCCACCGCATCCCGAAGATGATCCCGTTGGTCAAAAAGAACCAAGAGACCAGCGTCCATCTTCGGGTCACCACGATCCACCGGGAATCGGTTCGCCCATTCAGGAGCGAAGCCATGGCGAAGGCGAAGGGGATTGCGAACGCCGTGAACCCCAGGTAAAGCACGGGCGGATGAATGGTCATCCAGTAGTTCTGGAGCTGGGGGTTCAGGCCGGCTCCATCGGGGGGGACGAACGCCAGCTGTTCGAAAGGGTTCACCTTGGCGAAAAGGAGGACCACCAGGAAGAAGCCCAGGATGCCCTGAAGCACGCCCACCACATAGGGCATGAACTCTCGGTTCTTGTTCCGATTCTGGAACACGGTGACCGACGCGAAGAACGCCAGCAGCACAGCCCAGAAGACCAGGGAACCTCGTTGCCCGGCCCATAGGCCCGACAGCTTGAAGTACGTGTCGAGGTTTCGGTTCGAGTAGTTGGCGACGTAGTAGTACTGGAACTGATCCGTGAGGAAGGCGTTAGTGATGGCCAGTGAGGCGATGGCGAGGAGAGCGAATACCAGGTAGACGCTGCGCTCTCCACTGAGAACCAGATCTCCCCTTCCCTGTTTTCCACCCACGAAACCCATGACCATCCCCCAGAAGGAGATGGGCAGAGCTATCCACAGGGCGAACTCGCCCAGCGCCGTCACTCAGCGATCTCCCTGCCCGAAAGCTCCTCAGGGCTTGCCTCGTATCGGCTCCCGCATTTGGTCAGGAGGGTTTCGGCCTGGAAGACGCCGTCCTCGCCGAACCGCCCCTCCAGCACCACTTCAGTCTCGTCGGTAAAGGTGTCGGGCAGTACGTCTTGAAAGATCACAGGGAAGGTGACCTCATGATCTTCCAGGTCCCGGACCTCAAAAAGGTGGACCAGCTCCCCCTCCCCTTCCCGATAACTCCCGGCGACCACCCTTCCGCTGACCTTGACCCCGACGGAGCGGAACGAGGGATCTTCCTCCACCTTCGCCAGCAGTTCGGTTGGCGTCAGGTAGTACACCATGGTGTCGCTGATGCCGGTCCAAACCAGATAGGTCACCACCAGAGCAACCCCAACCAACCCCACAAAAAAGCGCCCGTTCTTCATGCCTGCACCCTCGTCAGATGACCAAAATTCGGCTGGATTCATATCAGGATGGGACAATCTAACCCGACCCCAGACCCCTAACAATCCATCGCACCGTGGATACGTTCGCTAAGAAACCTTAAAGGGTCTGAAGTTCCATTTCTGGGTGGGGTAGATCCAATGGGGCGGCGGGCCTGGGTTTGCTGGCGCGCGAAGCGGCTCAAGGAGCCTCCCTCGGGCCCGTTCTTCTACGTTTATTGGCCTGTTGAAGTGCCCAACTAGCCGCCTCCTCAGGGTGCTCGGCCCTTGGAAGAGGCAACTCCACCGGGGGCTTGCCCAGCAGTACCACCGAATGCCCCATTTTTCTGGCCAGGGCGATCTCGGAGAGGGTGCCCCAGCTTCCCCCTATGGCCACCACGGCCTCGCCGGCCCGGACCACCAGGCTGTTTCTGGACTCCCCCATGCCCGTGGCCAGGGGAAGATCCACCCATGGATTGGCCGCCGATGGATCCCGGCCGGGAAGCAGGCCGATGGTCGTTCCCCCAGCCTCCCGGCACCCTTTCGAAGCCGCTTCCATTACCCCGCCCATCCCTCCCGTTACAACAACCGCCCCCGCCTCGGCCAGGGACCGCCCCACCGCCTCGGCGAGGCGACATTCTTCGGGGGAGGCCTGCCCTGCCCCCACCACGGAAATCCGATACGGTGGGAAGCTCCTCTCCACTCCGACCACTGATTGCTCAGGGGGTGAATCTTTCATCATCCCTCCCTCCAGTCCGCCCATGCCAACGCCGTCTCCACAGCCCGTCGCCAACCAGTCATGGCAACGGTCCTGGAAGCCGGATCGAGTTCCGGAGAGAAGACCGACGGGTCGCCGAGTGCTTTCAGGAAGTCGGTTCCGTCCTGCCAGACCCCAGTGGCCAGGCCGGCCAGGCCCGCCGCGCCCAGGGCCGTCGTCTCCACCATCCCAGGCCTCCGAACCGGGATCCCGAGAATGTCTGCCTGGAATCCCAGAAGCCAGTCGTTCAGCGCCGCGCCCCCATCGACCCGGAGTTCCAGGGCCTCCACCCCGGAGTCGGATTCCATGGCCGCGAGAACATCGGAGGTACTGTAGGCCATGGATTCCAGAGCAGCCCGCACCAGGTGGTTCCGGGTACTTCCTCGGGTCAACCCCACCACAGTCCCCCGAGCCTCCGGATTCCAGTGGGGCGCACCCAGGCCTACAAAAGCCGGGACGAAGTAGACGCCGTCGTTGGATTCGAGCGTACCGGCGAGGGCTCCGGATTCGGAAGCCGAATCCAGGACGCCCAGGCCGTCCCGAAGCCATTGCAGAGCGGCTCCGGCGATAAAGATCGAACCTTCCAGGGCGTAGGCGGGCTCACCCTCTGGCCCGCAGGCCATGGTGGTCAGCAGACCCGACGGCGAAGGAACGCGCGTCCGCCCGGTATTCAGGAGGAGGAATGCTCCTGTTCCATAGGTGTTTTTGGCCAGCCCCGAGGTCCAACAACCTTGGCCGAAAAGAGCCGCCTGTTGATCCCCGGCAATCCCGGCGACGGGCACATTCAACCCGAGGGCCTCGACCTCAGCAACTCCGAATAGGCCGGAGCTACGATGGATTTCAGGGAGTATGCCTCGGGGAACCTCCAGGAGTCCAAGCAGATCCGGATCCCAGTCCTGGGTTTCCAGGTTGTAGAGTAGGGTACGACAGGCGTTTGTGTGGTCCGTTGCATGTACCGTCCCCCCCGTCAGGCGAGCCAGCAGCCAACTGTCCACTGTCCCTGCGGCGATCTCTCCAGCCTCGGACCGGGCCCGCAACTCTGGAAATTCCCGGAGTAGCCATCTGAGCTTGGTCCCGGAAAAGTAGGGATCAATCAATAATCCTGATTTTTCCTTAATCAA
>CBDUAX010000455.1:0-4303 GCA_965365235.1 uncultured bacterium | reverse complement strand
CTCGGCGACCCGCACCAGGAGTTCGTTGAGGTCCAGGTCGGAGGTAACCGCCAGGCCGGCGGCGTGGAGATCGTGGAGCCGTTGGATCTGCTCCTCTCTTTGGCCTCGCAAGAGCTCCAGCTCTTGGGCCCGAGCCCGTTCCCGCTGATAGAAACGAGCATTTTCCACGGCCAGGGCAGCTTGAGTCGCAAACGCCGAGAGGAGGGCACCGTCGGCTTCCGTGAAAGGCTCCCTCTCTTTGGTGGCCGTGACCACCAGGGTGCCCAAGACACCCTCTCGGCCATTCAAGACGCCGATCAAGGCACGTTCGATGGGGACAGGGAGGGAGGCTGCTACGGATGAGGCAGGACCATGGGGCACGTCGTTGTCGATTACCGGCCCACCCTGGGTCAGTGCTCGGCTGCTGAGGCTCTGGTGGGCCGGGAATGTATAGTTCAGCGCCGGCACGAAGGTGCCGGAACAGGTCTTCAGAAAGAACTCGCTGTGGTCGGAGCGGTACTCGGTGATGCAAGCGCCAGATGCGTCCAGAAGCTGTCGGGCATTGTCGGCGACCCGTTGAAGCACAGCCTTTACATCGAGAGTACTGAGAATTGCACTCCCGATCTCATAGAGAGCCGCAAGCTCCTCAGGCCTTCTGGCTTTTGTTGGTGCCATGGTTTTTTGGCGACCAGTTCATTGGGTATAAGATTTCCGACAACACCCTAATATGGGGAATCTGTGAGGTGGGGCAATCTGTCCCGCCTATGGATGGAAGATCGGTGGCCCTTCCGAACATTGCTTAACGCCGGAAGGCCACCGATTATCCCCCTGCCCCCGGCCGGCGAGGCCCGGTAGTTGAAGCAACGGAACCCCAGCCGCGTACGTCTCAAAAAGGATTGGTTTTCGGTTTTCGAAAGCCACCAAGCTCACCCTCGGCCCAAAGCGGACGGATGAAGCTCTCAAGGCAGATTCTCGCGTTCCTCACGCTTGTCATACTCATCGGTGCCGTCAGCGCCACCATCTACTACCGCACCCGTTCCGATACGGAGGGGGACCCGGCAGCGGAGGACGCGGATGCACAGGCTGCCCTCCCGGCCTCGGCTTCTCAGCAATTCGCCACAGACGTCCCTCAGCCCGTGGTGGGAGCCCAGGTCATCCGGGACACCCTCTGGATTACCGTGACGGCCGCCGGCCAGGCCGAGGCCATGAGCCGGGCCGCAGTCCTTTCCCGGGTGGACGGGATCATCGATAACATCCAGGTGGCCGAGAATCGAACGGTGGACGCCGGGGCCGTCTTGATCCAGTTCGATACCACTGAATACGCCCTGGCGGCGGCACGGGCCCGGGCCGATCTGGTCAATGCTCAGGCCCGCTACCAGGAGATGACCTTCGGCGATGACGAGATCGTCGATCCCACCGCCAGGCAGGAACGGGATCGGCTGGCACGAGCCCGGAGCGGACTGGCCCAGGCCGAGGTGGCGGTCCGAGAAGCGGAGATCAACCTGGAAAGGACCTCCGTTCGCGCTCCCTTCGCAGGGCGGATCGCCGACCTGAGAGTCGTGGAGGGCCAGTATATGGGCCCGGGCAACGAGCTCCTGACGGTGGTGGATCTGGATCCCATCAAGGTGGAGGTCCAGGTGCTGGAGGCGGAGATTGGGTACCTGACCGAGGGCCGGAGGGCTTCCGTGACCTTCGCTGCCTTCCCGGGGGAGACCTTCTCTGGGCGGATCTCGACCATCAACCCGGTGGTGGACCCGGAGACCCGCACCGGCAGGGTGACGGTCCTCATCTCAAACCCCAGAGGACGGATCAAGCCCGGGATGTATGCCCGGGTCTCATTGGACGCCACCTACTTCCCCGACCGGATCCTGGTGCCCAGGACCGCCATTCTCGAGAAGGATCGCCGCACCATGCTTTTTGTGTTCGAGGATGGACGGGCAAAGTGGCGTTACGTGACGCTTGGTCTCGAGAACGACACTCAGGTGGAGATCGTCGCCAATGAGGAGACCTCGATGGTGGAACCCGGGGAAATCGTCCTGGTCGACAACCACTACTACATCATCCACGATGCCCCGGTCACCCTGCTGGAAGATGCTGAGGGCGCCGCCTCGGGGGCGGAGAGGTGAACCGGGTGGGGAATGGGACCGAACGGACCCCAATGGGCCGGATCGGGCCCAGACTTTCCGTGGCGCTACTATCCCTCCTCCTGACCACGGGTGGGGTTGGGGCTCAGAGCACGACCGTCCTGACCTTGGACGAAGCACTCGGGCGGGCCCGGGACTTCAACCCGGACTACCGAATGGCTCAGAACGACCTGGAATTGAGCCGGACCGGAAGACGGGAAGCCCTGGGTGCTTTTCTGCCCGACCTGAACCTGAGCGCATCCACCGGGCTGAGCTTCGATCGCCAAAGGATCTCGACGGATTTCTTCGGAAACCCGATTGAGAACCCGGTCACCGAATGGCAAACCTCCTCTTCCGCCTCCCAGTATCTGGGTGGAAGCATCACGCTGTTCCAGGGGGGTCAGCGATTCCATCAACTCTCCGTGGAGAGCGCCGACGCGGTGGTGAGAGAGGCAACGGCTGCCACTCAGCTTCGTACGATCCGGGGACAGGTGGTGAGGGTCTACTACCAGGCCCAGGCCCAGCAGGCCCGCCTTGGGGTTGAGGAAGGCCTTCTGGACGCCCGACGGTTGGATCTGGAAATGACCCAGCGGATGTACGAGCTGGCTGGGGCCACCCGTGTGGAGGTCCTGGCCGCGGAGTTGAACGTCCAGCGACAAGAACAACGAATTCAGCAGACTCTGGCCGGATTGGAACAAGGCCTTCTGAGCCTTCGGACCGCAATCGGTGATCCCTCCCTGGAGAGTATCGGGCTCTCTGACCTCGCCCCGGTTCCCTTTGATCCGGCTCTCCTGGATCTGGAGGCTCTGGTGGAGCGGGCGCTTCTCACCAGCCCCGTGATGCACCAGCAGGCCGCCCAGGTGGACCGGAGCGCGGCCCAGGCCCGGGCCGCCAGAGGAAGTCGTTGGCCCACACTGAGCATGTCCTTCGGTTTCAACCAGCGGACCTTCGCCCAGGAGAGGGATGCGCTCTTCGACATGTATCCGGACCAGGCCCGTTTCGGATCCACGAGCCTCCAGATGAGCATCCCGGTCTTCTCCCGGTTCCAGACCAGTGCCCGTATCGCCGAAGCCCAGGTCGGCATGGACAACGCAAGGGAGACCCTTCGACGAACACGCCTCCAGGTGGAGGAGGCGGTGCGGTCTCGGTTCATCTCTCTCCAAACCGCCTACCAGGGGTACCAGATCGCCCTCCGCTCCCAGGAGATCGCCGAGGAGCGCCTCCAACTGGCCAGGGACCAATTTCGGCTGGGATCCAGAACCTTCACCGAGCTTCAGCGAGACATCGATGATGCCGCCAACGCAGAGAGGGAGGTCATCAACCAACTCTTCGGCTTTGCGGAGGCCCGCGCGAATCTGGAAGAGACGGTAGGAGACCTCGGGGTCGAGTCCGGAATGGAGGGCTGACCGTGTCCTTACCCTCCACATCCACCCGCCGGCCCGTTGCCGTGGCCATGCTCTTCCTGGCCGTGATCCTCCTTGGGGTCATCTCCTTCGTGCGGCTCCCCATCGACCTCCTTCCAGACGTCAGCTACCCGCGCCTGGTGGTCTATACCTCCTACCCTGACGTGGCTCCGGCGGAGGTCGAACGCCTCATCACCGAGAGGGTGGAGGCCCAAGCGGCGGCGGTACCTGGCGTAGAGAGGGTCACATCGGTCTCGAGAGAAGGCGTCAGCCTGGTCACCCTCAGGTTCTCCTGGGGAACCGATATGGACTTCGCCATGCTGAACGTCCGGGAACGGCTGGACAACATCCGAGAGTCGTTACCGGAGACGGCCAGCCGACCCAGGATCCTCAGGGTCGATCCCGAATCCGAACCCGTCATGGCGATTTCGGTAGCTGGGGGAGCGGACCTCTGGGCTACCAAGGAGGCCGCCGAATCGGTATTCCGTAGGCGGCTGGAGCAGTTGGACGGGGTGGCCGAGGCTGCCGTGACCGGCGGCCTGGACAGGGAGATCCAGGTGGAGGTGGACCCGCGCCTCCTGGATTCCTACGGGCTGACCTTCGAACAGGTGGGTCAGGCCCTGGCCCAGGCGAATATCAGCGCCCCAGGCGGGACCATCATGAGAGGCCGGTACCGCTATCCCCTCCGGACCCTGGGCGAGTTCCAGACCGTGGAGGAGATCGAGGACGTGGTAGTGGCCCGCCAACGGGACTCTGGGAGCGAGGAGGGTGGGTTTCGGCTCGTCAGACTTTCGGACA
>CBDUAX010000454.1:0-4311 GCA_965365235.1 uncultured bacterium | reverse complement strand
TCGGGGGCCTCCTCGGCTTCCGCTTCAGGAGCCTCTTCTGCGTCGGCCTCGGGGGCCTCCTCAGCTTCCGCTTCAGGAGCCTCTTCTGCGTCGGCCTCCGGAGCCTTCTCGGCCTCTGCCTCGGTGGCTTCCTCTGACGCGGGGGCTTCCTCGACGTCGGCTTCTGGCCCTTCGCCTTCTGCCTCTTCTCCCTCCGGTGCCTCTTCCACCTTCGGCTTCGGGGGCTTCTTCGTCGGCTCCGAGGTCACTTCCAGGACGATCCGCCGGTTGGAGGCGTCCGACTCCAGGACTTTGAGGTCCACCGGGTCACCGGCTTCGTAGTACAACTCCAGCTCATCTGGATTTTCGATGGCAGAATGCGAGCCCGGCACGAAGCCTTCGATGTCATCCCCCAGATCCACCACGATGCCCTTGTCCTGGACTCTCGTGACCTTTCCGTCGGTCTCAACACCCGGGGCGAACCGCTCCGAAATGGTGGGCCACGGGTCGTCCAAAAGCTGTTTTAGACCCAGGGAGATCCGCTTGTTCTCGGCGTCCACGTCCAGAACCATGACCTGGACGTCCTCGCCCTTTTGAAGCACTTCCGAAGGATGCTCCACCCGTCGGGTCCAGCTCATGTCCGAGACATGGACCAACCCATCGATCCCCGGCTCGATCTCTACGAAGGCCCCGAAGGAAGTCAGGTTTCGGACCGTGCCGTCCAGCTTGGTTCCCGTGGGGTACTTCATGGGGAGGGCCAACCAGGGGTCCTCCTCGATCTGCTTCATACCCAACGAGATCTTCTCGTCCTTGGTGTCGACCTTCAGCACCACCGCCTCGATCTCATCCCCTATGGAGACCAGCTTCGAAGGGTGCCGGACGTTCCGCGTCCAGGACATCTCAGAGATGTGGACGAGGCCTTCGACGCCCTTCTCCAACTCCACGAAAGCGCCGTAGTTGGTAATCGAGACGACCTTGCCTCGGACCCGGGCACCGATGGGGTACTTCTTGTCGATCTCGGTCCAGGGGTAAGGAAGGAGCTGCTTCAACCCCAGGGAGATCCGCTCCCGGTTCCAATCCACATCCAGCACCTTCACGTCCAACTTCTTGCCGATCTCCACCACTTCTGACGGGTGGCCGACCCGGCCCCAAGACATATCGGTGATGTGCAGGAGTCCGTCCAAGCCGCCCAGGTCGATGAAAGCGCCGAAGTCGGTGATGTTCTTCACCGTTCCCTCCCGGACCTGGCCCAGGAGGAGTTCCTTCACCAGTGTGGCCCGCTTCTTCTCCCGCTCCCCTTCCAGGATCACCCTGCGGGAAACCACGATGTTCCGCCGCCGCTTGTTCAGCTTGATGATCTTGAAGTCGTACTTCTGCCCAAGCAGGTCCTCGATGTTCGGAACCCTGCGAAGGGCGATCTGAGACCCGGGCAGGAACGCATCCACGCCCATCAGGTCCACCGTGACCCCACCCTTGATCTTCCGAACCAGCATCCCTTCCACCGGAACGTCGGCCTCGTGGGCTTCTTTGATCTTCTCCCATACCCTCAGGAAGTCGGCCTTCTTTTTCGAGAGAACGACAACCCCGTCCTCGTTCTCCAGGCTCTCCAGGAGAACCTCGACCTCCTGTTCGGGCTCGAGGGACTCGGCGTCCTTGAACTCGTCTTTCGGCACCGACCCTTCGCTCTTGAACCCGAAATCGAGAATCACCGACGAGTCGGTGACTCGGAGGACCTTCGCCTTGACGATCTCCCCCTCTTTGACCTCCCCGATGGCTGCCTGATGTTCGGAAAGGAGGCTTTCGAAATCGTCTCGACTCAGGTCGAACTCCTCCTCGCCGTAGGGGTCGGAATAGAGATCCCCTGTGGCGGATGGAGAGGAGGCCATTGGATCCAATGCCGCTGGGGTGGAAGTCGACTTCGACTTCACCTCCGGGGCTTTCGGCTCCTCGGCGGCGACTTCGCTTTCGGTGGGGGCTTCTTCAGCCTCCGCCTCCGGCGTGTCGGCCTGGGCGTCCTCTTTGGGGGAGTCCTCGGTGGGGGGGGCCTCAACCGCTGCTGCTTCCGGCTGCTCGGACTCAGGGGTAGGGTTGAGGGTTTCGTCCTTGGTGGATTCGCTCATGGTCTCGTTTTCCTCCGGGGCCCAATGCTCCGGCAGGACCTCTCATGCCGACCCAATAGCGGGTCGGGTTGAAATGAAGAAAGGCCCGAGAGTTCTCTCGTCGGCCCTTCAGGAAACAAACGTCCCCGGCGAAGTGGAATGGAACCCGCCAAAATCGCAAGGGGAAAAGCTCTTTATCCTACCCGGGAATCAGTTGTCAGTCAAGCTTTTTGACACGGTCGATGATGGCCTGAACCTGATCTTCGAAACCCAGGTCGGAGGTATCCACCTCGGCGGATCCTTCGGGTTTCTTCAGCGGGGCCACGGCCCGACCGGAATCACGGGTGTCGCGCTCCTGGATCTTGGCGGCCTCCTGTCTCAGTTCCGCCTCATCCGGGGCTCGACCCTCGCGCTCGAGGAACCTCCTTCTGGCCCGCTCTTTCAGGTCGGCCGTCAGGAAGATCTTGACTTCGGCATCAGGGAAAACCACGGTCCCCATGTCTCTCCCATCTGCCACCAAGCCCCCTTCCCGCCCAGCCCTCCGCTGGGCCTCAAGGAGCCAACGGCGGACGGCGGGAATGGCTGAAAGAGGGGAAACCCGGGATGTCACCTCCGGCGTTCTGAGCTCTTCCTCGAGGACCCGGTCACCCAACAGAACAAGGAGTCTGTCCCCTGAGACACCCAGGCGGATCGGGAACTCGTCGAACTCCTCCACCGTCATCTCCGGCCACCGTACTTCCGGAACTCCGGCGGAGAGAAGCGCGAAGGTCAGCGCCCGGTAGAGTGCGCCGGAGTCCAGGTGTCGGTAGCCCAGCCGTTTCGCCACCTCTCTGGCTGTGGTGGACTTCCCGGATCCAGCCGGCCCGTCCAAGGTGATGACCGGCGGCCGGGGTTTCGCGCGAGGCACGACGGAGACCGAATCAGAGGAGTAGGTGGAGACCCGGTGCAGAAGCTCCCAGAACCCCGGGAAACTCACCGCCGCCACGGCGGGTTCATCGATCTCGATCTGGTTCCCAGGAAGGGCACCCAGGACCCCGAATGCCATGGCGATCCGGTGGTCTCCGAAAGCACGGATACGGCCAGATAGAGGTTTCTCGGACCCCTGGATGACCAAACCGTCCGCCAATTCTTCCACCTCACCGCCCAGGGCCCGGATGTTCTCGACCAGGGCCCGGATTCGATCCGTTTCCTTCACCCTGAGTTCTCCCGCGCCGGTAATGCGGGTTTCCCCCTCCGCCCGCAGCGCCCCCACGGCCAGGATGGGGACCTCGTCGATGAGTCTCGGGATCTCATCCGGGCCCACCTCTCCACCGATAAGGGTAGACCGTTCAACAACCAGCTCCCCGAAGGGTTCACCCTGATCCGAGCCCGAAACGTTTTCTTCCCGGACACGGCCACCCATCCGACGCAGGATGGGGAGGAGTCCCGTCCGCGTCTGATTGAGGCCCACACCCTCCAGAACCAGGGTTTCGTCTTCCTCTTGGAGGAGCCCCAGGAGGATCAGGAAGGCCGCCGAGGAAAAGTCACCGGGTACCTCGAGATCCAACGGTTGGATTCGGTCCGGGGGATCGCTCACCAAAACCTCCCACCCCCCATCCACCGTCGGCCTGGACAGTACCTCCACTCCGGAAGCTCGGAGCATCCCCTCCGTATGATCTCTGGAACGTCCTGGCTCCCTGAGCCTGACCGGGACCCCGCCCACCAGGCCGGCGAGGATCAGTGCGCTCTTTAGCTGTGCACTGGCCACCGGAAGCCGATACTCCAACGGGGTCAGTTCCCCCCCGGAAACCCTGATCGGGAGCCGGCCGGGTTCTTCGAGAGACTCGAACCGGGCGCCCATCGCCGTCAGAGGCTCCGTCACCCTCCCCATGGGCCGGCCCCGGAGGGATTTGTCCCCGGTCAAAACAGCCTGAAAGGGATGGCCGGCCAGAACCCCTAAGAGGAGGCGGGCCCCGGTTCCGCTATTCCGGACATCCAGTGGACCCTGCGGAACGCGGAACCCCCGGACCCCCAACCCCTCGATGGAAACCTCCCGGGTCCACTTTTCCACGCCAGATATGCCCACGCCCAACCCTCTCAGCGCCTCAGCTGTGGATGCGGGATCCCCTCCGGGCACCAGCCCCCGGAGCCTGCTCTGACCGGATGCGAGGCCCGAGAGGATCAGCCCCCGCTGTGAGATGGATTTGTCGCCGGGGACACGGACCCTCATCCTTCATCCCCTAGCCAGAGGCGG
>CBDUAX010000453.1:0-4314 GCA_965365235.1 uncultured bacterium | reverse complement strand
CTGGTTGAGGGTTTCGGCGGAGGAGGCGGTCCGGCGGGCGACCCAGGAGGGACCTACCCGGCCCCTCCTGGCGGTGGAAGATCCGGTCGCTCGGGCCGAGGAACTCCTCTCGGCGAGAGAAGGATGGTATGGTAAGGCCCAACATTCTCTGGACTCCCAGGCCGGGGGACCAGAAGAGTTGGCTGAGAAAATCGTAGAGTTGATTCAAGAGACGGGGCTCTAGAAGGCTTCGTCCTCATCCGTGTGAGGGGTATGGCAACGGGAGCGAAGGGAAAACACCTGGTCATCGTGGAGTCTCCGGCAAAGGCTCGGACCATAAGCCGCTATCTCGGGAAGGAATACGAGGTGGCGGCTTCTGTCGGGCACGTCCGGGACCTCCCGGCCAAGGAGTTGGGGGTCGATGTCGAGAAGGGGTTCGAGCCCAAATACGTGACCATCCGAGGCAAGGGGAAGATTCTTCAGGAACTGAAACGGATGGCCAAAGAGGCGGAAGGGGTGGTTCTGGCCACGGACCCGGATCGGGAGGGGGAAGCCATCGCCTACCACGTTGCCTCCCAGCTGGGGTTCGAGAAAACCCCTGAGCGCTTCCAGCGGGTCACCTTCCATGAGATTACCCGTGAAGCGGTCCGGAAGGCTCTGGAAAACCCGGCTCGGCTGGACATGGAGAAGGTGGAGGCCCAACAGGCTCGGCGCATCCTGGACCGGTTGGTCGGATACCAGGTCAGCCCTTTTCTCTGGAAGCCCATTCGACCGGGCTTGTCGGCAGGGCGGGTCCAGACCGTCGCTCTCCGGCTGATCTGTGAGCGGGAAGACGCAATCCGTGCCTTCGAGGCGGAGGAATACTGGTCGATCCTGGCCAAACTTGAAAAGGACGGACAGGATTTCGAGGCCAAACTCCACAAGATGGATGGGAAGGCCTTCACCCTTTCCAACGAAGAGGCTGCCACCGGCGTTCTGACCGATGTGGAGGGCCTTCCGTTTGTCGTGACGGATGTGAAGAGGCGAGAGCGAAGGAAGAACCCCTTCCCGCCCTTCACGACCTCCACCCTCCAACAGGCTGCGGCAAAGCGCCTCCGATTCTCCGCGCGGCGAACCATGAGCACGGCCCAGCGGTTGTACGAGGGCGTCGAGATCGGGTCCGAGGAGTCCTCCGGTCTCATCACCTACATGCGGACGGACTCCACCAGGGTAGCCGAATCGGCGGTGAGCCAAGCCCGGGAGTGGATCGAGAAGGAGATGGGCAAGAAGTTCCTGGCCTCTTCGCCCCGCTTCTACGGGGGCAAGCAACAGAAGGGAGCTCAGGAGGCCCACGAGGCCATCCGGCCCACCAGCGCACACCTCCATCCATCCCAGGCTCGGGCTTTCCTCGGACCGGACGAGGCCGATCTCTATGAGTTGATCTGGCTTCGCTTCGTGGCCAGTCAGATGGCCCCGGCCGTCTACGACACCACCACCGTGGATTTTGATCTCGAAGGTTCCACGGGGCGCCGATATCTATTCCGGGCGACCGGTTCCATCGTCAAGTTCCAGGGGTATTCCCGGCTCTATCGAGAGGCGACGGAATCGGGAGATCACCGCCGGTTGGATGATCTGGAGCCACTTCCGGCGTTGGACACCGGCGACCCCACCACCCTGAAGGCCCTTGAACCCAATCAGCATTTCACACAGCCCCCACCACGGTTCAGCGAAGCCAGCCTCGTGAAGGAGCTGGAAAAGCTGGGGATCGGGCGACCCTCCACCTACGCCCAGATCATCTCCACCATTCAGGACCGCGGTTATGTGGAGGCCGAGAAGCGGCGTTTTTTCCCCACGCCGCTGGGAGACACGGTTTCCAAGCTCCTGGTTCGGGTTTTTCCGAATATCTTCGACATCGGGTTCACCAGCCGAATGGAAGGGGAGTTGGATCGGATCGAAGAGGGAGAGGTGAAGTGGAGGGAACTCCTCTCCGAGTTCTATCCCCCTTTCCAGAACCAACTGGAGAAGGGCAAGAACGAGTCGGAAGACATCATCAAGCAGCTCCTGGAAGCCGAGGGAGAGACCTGCGATGTCTGCGGCCGCCCCATGCTGGTTCGGTGGAATCGGTTCGGTCGCTTTCTGGGCTGCTCGGGCTACCCCGATTGCCAGAGCACGCGGCCGATCGACGCGCCGGAGGCCCAGGAGAAGCTCCTGGGGAATGATCCGGAGAGCGGGATGGCGGTGGCGGTCCGGGTGGGTCCCTACGGCCCCTATGTGCAGTTGGGGGAGGGGAGCGGTGACGAGAAGCCGAAGCGTGTGAGCTTGCCCAAGGGAATGAGCCTCGACGAGGTGAGTCTCAACTACGGGTTGTTCCTCCTCTCGCTTCCCCGGTCGTTGGGGAAGGATCCCAAGAGTGGTGGGGAGGTGGAAGTCGGGATCGGCCGCTACGGGCCTTTCGTCCGCCTCGGCCGCACCTATCGAAATCTGAAATCCCCTGCCCAGCTTTTTGACCTGGAGCTTCCGGAGGCGCTGGAGCTTCTGGCTTCCACGCCGGGCCGTGAGGTCATCAAGGAGTTGGGCCCCCATCCCACCTCCGGGGACAACCTCCAGATCCTCAAGGGCCGGTATGGGCCTT
This sequence comes from uncultured bacterium, assembly GCA_965365235.1. GTDB lineage: Bacteria > Gemmatimonadota > Gemmatimonadetes > Longimicrobiales > Gaopeijiaceae > CBDUAX01. The sequence continues at coordinate 1,724 of CBDUAX010000453.1, read as the reverse complement.
ATGTGACCGATGGGAGCTTGAACGCATCTGTCCCCAAGACTTCCGATCCGGAACAGGTGGACATGGATGAGGCACTCGAGCTGCTGGCGAAGGCGAAAGCCCGAAAGGGGAAGGGCCGGGGGCGGACCGGAAATGCCAAGGGTGGAAAGCGGAAGAGTGGGGGCGGGAAGAAGAAATGATCCGTGACTGAGGTCATCGAGGTCATTGGTGGCGGGCTTGCGGGGTGCGAGGCGGCCCTCTCCCTGGCCGTGTCCCGGCCCAGCAAGGCCCGCCCCCTCCGGGGGCACCGGGTACGGTTGGTGGAAATGCGGCCCGCGGGGACAACTCCGGCTCATCAAACGGACCGGCTGGGAGAGTTGGTCTGCACCAACTCGTTCAAGAGCGAAGACCCCACCAACGCCCACGGCCAGCTCAAGAGAGAGATGCTCGCTTTGGGGTCCCTACTCCTTCAGGTGGCCGAGGAGACCCGAGTTCCCGCTGGCTCCGCCCTGGCCGTGGACCGGGATCTGTTTTCGGCGGGGATGACCAGCGCCATCTCCCACCACGTGGCCATCGATGTGGTTCGGGAGGAGCGTTCGGCCTTACCCTCCGGCCCCGCCATCCTCGCCACGGGCCCCCTGACCTCCGACGGCTTGTCGGTTGCGATTCGACGCGAGTTGGGGGATGAGGGGCTGGCCTTCTTCGATGCCATCGCTCCCATCGTTCATGGGGACTCGGTGGACCGGACCGTGGTCTTCGAGGCCGGCCGGTTCGGGGAGGATTCGGACTATCTCAACTGTCCCATGGCGGTAGAGGAGTACGAGACCTTCCTGGAGGCGTTGATCTCCGCCGATATTCACCGGGGGCACGACTTCGACACCGTCCCCTACTTCGAGGGCTGCCTTCCCATCGAGGTCATGGCGGCCAGGGGCAGGGATACCCTGAGATTCGGCCCCATGAAGCCCATCGGGCTGGAGGATCCGCGAACCGGGACCCGGCCATGGGCCGTTGTTCAGCTGCGGCGGGAAGATCGGCAGGGTCAGATGTGGAACCTGGTTGGGTTCCAGACCCGGCTTCGAGTGGGTGAGCAGGGAAGAGTTTTTCGATTGATCCCCGGGTTACAGGATGCGGAGTTCCTTCGTTGGGGATCGATCCACCGGAACAGCTACCTGAACTTCCCCGGACGCCTCACCCCCTGGGGCTCCCTCCAGGACCGACCCGATATCGTCTTTGCCGGGCAGTTGACCGGTGTCGAAGGATACACGGAATCGGCTGCCAGCGGCCTCCTGGCCGCGGAGAATCTGCACCGGGTGATCTCGGGGGGGGAACCGACCCTTCCGCCACCCACCACGATGCTAGGGGGCCTCTATCGATACCTTCGGGATTCGAAGCCGAGACATTTCCAGCCAATGAACTCGAACTGGGGTCTGGTGGATCCGCTCCCCACCCGCGTCCGAGATAAGAAAAAGAAACGGGAGATCCTGGCCGCCAGGGCACAGGAAGACTTCCTGGAGTGGAAACGGACTGAGGGGGTCGGACCATGAATCCAGGCGGGTTTTCCGGAGGCCCTACGGTTGTTTGCTCCCGGGTCGTGGTTGGGTCGCCAGTAGACCTCTCCGTGCAACGTGTTTGGGCCGTCCCGTGGAGCTGAACGATCCCTCTTCGGACGTCCAGGCGTTCCTGAAGGTCCTCTCACACGAGCGCCAACTCTCTCCCCATACCGTCTCCGCCTATCGGCGGGACCT
>CBDUAX010000452.1:0-4334 GCA_965365235.1 uncultured bacterium | reverse complement strand
TGCCAGAAGCATCACCTCTTCGTATTGGGTGGTCTCCCGAAAATCCGTGCGCTCGGCCCGGGTCAGGAGCCTTCCGCCTTCCGCTTCCTGCGCCAGAAGGGGGCCTGCCAAGGGGAGGAGGGTCGCCGTGGCGACCTGAACCCCCAGAAACACGGAGAGGGTTTGGCGGATGGATATGATCATGGGAGGCCTTTTTGAAGAGTCCTATCCGGGGTCCGGGCCTACGGTTTGATTTCAGGAAGGCGGAAGGTACCCAAGGGTGGGGTTTGGTGTCCATGCGGAGTCCCAGGAATCCACCGGGACCCGGGAGTGCCCCCTCAACCGAAGTTGTCTCAGCGAAGGGATCTCAAGATGCCTCTGAGTGACTCTTCGGAGAGGGGGGCCCTGGCCACGAGCCAGCCCCGACGCCACCGCATGACGACCTGATTCCATCCGGGAGGAAGGGAAGCCTCCATGACCTTCGGTGAGAGAGGCCGATCCCCAAGTTTGTCCCCGGGTGCGCTCCGTTCCTCGGTCACCAGAGCCTCGGAGGTTTCCGGGTCGGCGCCCATGAGAAGCCCCAGATACCGGAGCTCGAGAGTATCGCCCATGGGGAGGAGTTGCCGGATATGGAGAGCCCGCTCCCCTGGGAACCACTCTTCCCACTCCACCATCAGGACCTCCATCCCAGGAACGGCCATAGCCCCTTGCCCCTCGGTCACGGCACCGACCTCCGGGGAGGCAAACGTTTCCTCTGCCTCTCCAAGAGCAGCCGACGGCGCGACCTGAGGAGGGGCCGCAGGAGAAACTCCCTCGTCGCTACGGCTGGTGGTCACAGGTGTGACCTGGAGGGACATCTTGGCTCGGTCGGCCTCCTCCTGGGACCGACGGCTGGCTGTCACCTCCGCTTCCGGAGCGGCTCGAACCGCATCGGCGAAGGAGGGGGTCTCCTGCCGGACCTCCGGTTCCCTGGACCCCGAGGGGTCGGCCTCGCGGGGTTGAGCCTCCCGATCCTCCAAGAGGGACTCAGCCACCCCGGCGCCCACGGCCGAAAGACCACTTTCCGCGAGCTCCTCGACTCGTTCCTGTTCGGCTGCGTCCGACGAGGCGGGACGAAGCGCCGGACTCGGGGGCGTCGGGTCGCCAAAATCAGGGGGGGATTCGGACCGGGAGATCTCCCCGCCCATCCACCCCACCCCCAGAGCCAATACGATGGTTGCCGCCCAGGCCAGGGGCAGGCCCTGGAGGAGCCTCCTTGATCGGACCGGACTCTGGTCCTCTTCCTTGGCAATGAAATGGTCGGAAGCTTCCGCCCTCGCCCGCAATTCCTCGAACGACGGGAGCTCGACCTCGGATGGGGCAGTCATCCCCAGGAGATCCTGAGCCTGATCCCGGATCTCCTTCTCGTCCTGAAGCCGTTCTTGGCAAACGGAACATCCATCCAGGTGCTCCCGGACCTCTTCTCCCCGCGGGCCAGGGAGCTGACCCAAGGACCCGTCCAGGTAGGCGTGGAGCTCTCCGTCAGTTATGTGCCGCATTTTTCTGCTCCATCTCGCCGTGGGCTTCCACCAGCCGCCTTCGGGCTCGTGAGAGGGTCGTTCCGACAGCACCCTGGGCGAGCTCCATTACATCCGCGATCTCAGTGTAACTCAGCCCCGCATCCCAAAGGAGGAGAACTTCCCGATCCCGGTCGGAGAGCTCGTCCAGGGCCTGTCTGACCCGGGCGTGGCGTTCTTCCGAGACGAGAATGTCCTCTGGAGTGGGGACACTCTTCCCGGTTGTGGATTCACTCTTCAACAGGGCCAGGTGGCGCTTCCGCCGCAGTACGGTCCTGGCTTCGTCCCGGGCCAGGTTGAGAGCAACCTTGAAAACCCACGCCCTGGGTTGCTCTGGTTCGGCCTGGAGGGCTCGAACGAATACTTCTTGGGCCAGATCTCTGGCCCGCTCCAGGTCCCAGACCTTCCGGTGGAGGAACCGAACCACCTCCTGAAAGGTGGTTCGGTACACCTCGCCCCAGTCCACACTCATCGGGTCCCGCCGTCTCCTGACAGAAACCGATGGCGGATTGCGGACAACTCCGACTCATTGAGAGAACTCTTGCCCCCGGTCTGGAAGGCGATGCGGAGGTTCATCCCCTGAATTTCCACCTGTTCGAAGGCCTGGGCATAGGGTTTCAGCTCCGGAATGCGCTTCAAAAGGTCAAAATACGCTCGGCTGAAGGGCTCAACTTTCAGTAGGTCGTCTACCTCCCGGATCCCCGATTGCTTCCATACACCATCACGGAGCTGAAAGAGCCGCCCACCGATCAGCCGCGAGGTCTCCTCTTCCCCAAAATCCGAGTCTGCGGCCATTTCCTCCGCTTCTTTGAGCTCAGCCATGGATCCAACGTCCCGGAACGCCTTCGCCCGTCTGGCCCGAGCTACGGCCTGGGCGCCCTGGGAGGTTGCGGTCGAATTGGGCGCCACCACTCCAGACCCAAAGACCGGGCGCCCCCCAGCCCGCAGGACGGGTTCGGTGGAGCCTTCACCGGGTTCAAGGACCAGATAGGAGGTGTAGGGACTCGGTATGCCGTATCGGAGTGCGGTCTCCCGAATCTCGTCCACCAACTCTTCCGTCTCTCCTTCCGTCCAAACGCGCCTCGTGAGGAAACCCAATTTCCGGGAGGCCCAGAGGCGGGGAAGGAAAGCGTTCTTTTCATCCCGGGCCGGGAAGACCCCTTCCAGCTCGAATCCGGCCCTTCTTCCGGCCCTTCGACCCTCCACCCGCACGGCGCCCGCTTCATCATCCCCGTCGGTTTCGTATCGACCGAAGAGAAGAAGATCCTCTCCGGCGAATACGTCCGGTATCTGAACGGGGTAGATGTCTTTGATCCGAACCGGGGCACCCACCAGAGCCAGGTCCGTCAATACGGGGTGTTGGATCTTGGTGGCCAGGAGGCTGAGGGCTCTCTCCACACTCTCACCCGGGGAAACATAGGAGGTGCTTCCTCGACCCTCCTCCGTCATCCTATCCAGGAGGGCCGTATTCACGTCGTTCCCCACTCCGAAAGAGAACACCCGGGTCCGCCCACGGCTCTGCTCCACCATTCGGCTGATTGCTTCAACAGAGGTGTCCCCAACCGTAGGAAGGCCGTCGGTCAGAAAGATGGTCACAGGAAGGCGGTGCCGAGGGCTATCCAGCCGAAGAGCCTCTTGCAGAGCTCCCGAGATGTTGGTTCCGCCGTCGGCCTCCAGGCGGGTCACCCAGGAGCGGGCCTCGGCCAACTCGGTTTCTCCGCCTGGTCGCCATTCCAGGTTGAACGGCCGCACCGCATTGCTGAACGCGATAAGACGGAACCGGTCCTCCTCGGAGAGGGTGTTCAGCAGGTTCAACAGTGCAGACCGAGCCTGTTTGATCTTCTCCCCGGACATGGACCCCGACACATCCAGGACCACCGTGACGTCCCGAGGCTGCAGTGGAGCATCTCCACGACCCGGAGAGAGAGAAAGCAAAAAATAGCCGTCCTCACCCAGAGGCTTGTGGGTTGCCAGAGTCAGACCGAGCCCCTCCCTGGCCAACGGAAGGAAGAGTGAGAAAGGGCCCGAGAGGCTCCCCTGGGCGGAAACACGAAGCGCGGTCCCCTCTCTCGAGGTCTTCAAAAGGTGGGTGGGGGAGAAGGGAGTCAGGAAACGGTCCCCTCCGGGTACGGAGAGATCAAATTCCACCGGTGCCGGCGTGGGAGCGCATCGACTCGGAGGGGCCGATCCGCCCGCTCCACAGGGGGTGGAGTTCGGGATCCCTCCGGCGTACCGGAGGTGAAGGGCATCTCCGGACCGCTCCAGGAGCTGTGTATACCTGAGGGTGATCCGCCGGGTTTCGCCAGGATTCAACGGGAAGACACGGGCCCGAAGGAGGCCGTGGCCAGCGAGCTCGATGAGCGCTGGATCCCTCCTCTTGCGAACGATCTCCTCGTAGATCTCTCGAGCCCGATCCGCGTTCATGATCTCCCCTCGGAGTTCCTGGTCGCCAAGGTAGAGGGAGAACCCGTCGAACACCGCGTCGGGGGGGAGAGGGTACAGGTAGTCCGCCTCACCGAGGGCTCCCCCATGGGCCTGAAACCATTCATCCACCCGGATGGAAGCCACGTTCCCCTCGATCTCTACGGTGACCTTCGAGTTCATACGCTGGACCCAGGCTCCTGGCCTCGGGCGGATGGGCTCCACCCATCCCTGGGCCGAAAGGACCGGGGGGCTCAGCAGGAGTACCACTCCCAAAAGAACGGCGAGTCGGGACCCCGGGAGACCCTTGGAACTCCTTCCATCGTTCCTCTTCATTTTTCATCACCTCCCTCCTCGATCCGTTTGACCTGCTCTGAA
>CBDUAX010000451.1:0-4336 GCA_965365235.1 uncultured bacterium | reverse complement strand
GGCCTTCAGGAAGGACCCCAGAACTTCCGCGTACCCCTGGCCATACTGACCGGCGAAGAGGAGAACCCTTTGGTCCGGGCGTATCCCTTGCCTCTGACGCACCGTGGAGGGATCAACGGAATCGGCAACCCGGCGCCAGCTCTCCAGCGTGGGTTGCCCCACCACATGTGCGTCCACCCCCACATGGGCAAACCCGTCCCTTACCCGGCCCGTGGACACCCACACCTCGTCGAAGGAGTCGGCGATCTGGGTACCGATGGTACTGGCTTCGGGGGGTTGGAACCCGTCGTAAAACCCACGGGTCGAAACTCCCGAGTTTCGAAGAAGGGCTGCGATTTGTCCTTGAGCTTCCGAAACCATCCCCAGGACGGCCAAGGTCGGGGGACGACCCAGAAGTTCCTCCGCCCAGAATCCGAGATCTGAGACTCCCTCACGACTCTGGACATGAGGCAACTCCCCGAGATTCTCGGGGAGGGGGAGAAAGGGTCGGGAATTCTCCTCCAGGAGCCTTGCAGCCCAGGGAGTGAGAGGGACCCAGGTGACCTCCAAGCCGGCGCCCAGGGCCTCCAGGATATCCTGCACCGGGAGCAATGCCAGCGTCTCGCCAGCGTCGTAGACCACGAAGGCCACCCGTGGGCCGACCACCGCCCCGGGTTGGGTTTCGGGTGGTGAGCCAACCGCTGGGTCGGTGGATGGCGGGTCCGCCGAAGGAGGCCCGCACCCACCCTGGCCAAGGGAGGCAAGACCCAGGAAGAGCAGGAGAAGGTTTGGGCCGAGAGCCCGAGGACCGATGCGGAACTGCCCAGCATATGACATGGGGGAAGAGTCGGATGGAGGGCCCCGAAGGGCAAGTCGAACCCGAAGCCCACCACCTGGAGTTACGGCCTGGCCAATGGGCCTTCGCGACCATTCATCCTCGGACATGATCGGAAAAGAGGTGCGGTGGCAACTTCACCCCACTCGCAAGGCTGGTGCAGAGGTCTTTCCCAGTTTACTGGTTATGACATGGGAGGGCACTGCGGTGTCCCTGAGGAGACCCGAATGGAAGACAAGGAAGGACCCGGCCTGAATGCCTGAGAAGGGTACCCGTCGACTCGCCGCCATCATGTTCGCCGACATGATGGGATACACAGCCCTCATGCAGGAGGATGAGGATAAGGCCCGGGACCAGAGAGATATCCACCGAAACCTGGCCTTGTCCGCCGTGGAGAAACACAACGGGAAGATTCTCCAGTATTACGGCGATGGGACCCTCAGCATCTTCTCCAGCGCGGTGGAGGCGGTGGAGTGCGCCGTCGAGATCCAGCTTTCCCTTGCGGAGAAGGAGGTCCTCCCACTCCGCATCGGCGTGCATGCCGGTGACATCGTTCATGACGAGGACGGGGTCTACGGCGACGGGGTCAATCTGGCCTCCCGGATCGAGGGAATCGCCGCCCCGGGTGGAATCGCCGTCTCCGGGAAGGTGTACGACGAGATCAAAAACCACCCTTCCCTGTCGACGGTCTCCCTCGGTTCGGTGCAGTTCAAGAATGTGGAGCATCCGGTTTCGGTCTTCGCCATCTCCAACGAAGGCCTGAACGTACCCGAACCCGGCACCCCTCAGAACCCGAGCGTTCCAAGCCCTACCCCCAGTCCAGGGCCCGACCAGACCTTCCTCCAGGGCATCAAAGATCGAGCAATGGTCCAGTGGGCCCTGGCCTATCTGGGAGGAGCCTGGGCCATCCTGGAGATGGTGGGGTTCGCCAGCGACCAGTTTTCCTGGCCCAGCCTCATTCCCAAGGCTGCCACACTACTGGCCGCCGCCGGGTTCTTCCTCACCCTCATCCTGGCGTGGTACCACGGTGAGTCCGGTCGCCAGAGGGTCAGCGGTCCGGAACTCATCCTGATCGCCGTCCTCCTCGCTCTTACAGGGGGCGCCCTGGCCGTATTCGGCCCGGATCGTGGCGGGGAAGCCTCTGTGACGCCCGAAACGATCCCCCTGGATAACACCCGCCCCTCCATCGCGGTCCTGCCCCTCCTGAACATGAGTGCCGGCGTCGAGGACGAAGCGGCGTTTCTGGCCATCGGCCTCCACGACGACCTCCTCACCCAACTCTCCAAGATCGCCAGTGTGGACGTCATCGCCCGGACCTCGGTCATGCAGTACGCCCAAACGCAAAAGACCGTGCCGACCATCGGTCGTGAGCTCGGAGTGACAACGGTTTTGGAGGGGAGTGTCCTGTTGGCAGGCTCTCAGATGCGCCTCAACGTCCAGCTCATCGATACCAGGACCGGGACCCACCTCTGGGCAGAGACCTACGATCGGGAGTTTACCGTCGCCAACGTTTTCGAGATTCAGAGCGACCTGGCCCACAATATCGTAAGGGCCCTGGAGGCCGAGCTGGTCCCTGCCGAGCGAGCCCTCATCGCAGACGTCCCAACCGAGAGCCTGGAAGCCTACAGGCTGTTCCTACGCGCCAAAGAGTCGCTGGATAGGGCCGGGTCCGAACCGGAAGATCTCACGACGGCCGAAACCTACCTGACGCAGGCCATAGAAGAAGACCCGGAGTTTGCATTGGCCTACGCCACGCTCTCCTCCACCCACAGCTTCCTTTACCTCCTCTACGATCGGGCGGAAGGAAGACTCGCCGCCGCCGGCGAGATGGCCGACGAGGCGCTACGTCTGGAACCAAACCTTCCGGACGCCTGGTCTGCAAAGGCCTTTGAGCTCTATCACCGATACCAGAACGAAGAGGCCGCCGAAGCCCTGGCCCGGGCCGAAGCAGGGTTTCCCGGAAGCGCAGACCTTCTGACCCTGAAGGCGGAGCTACTCACCAGGAATCAGGAATGGGATGCGGTTCTGGAAACCCGGGAGAGGGCCGTCCTCCTGGATCCCCGCAACCCGGACCTGGCGTTGAACCTGGCGGCGGCGTATGCAGAGGCGGATCGCTGGGACGAGGCGCATCGAATCTATGAGGAGATCCTGGAGCGGGACCCGACCTTCTACGCCGCGGCCTTCCAGCGGGGATGGCTGGCATGGCTCAGGACCGGAGACGGCCGGCTCGGCCTGGAGGCCCTCGCACAGATCCCCGATGAGGTGGGTCTCCTGGGGCTGAAGGACTTCTTCCGGTGGCTGCTGACTCCGGATACCGAAGGGAAGATCGATGCCCTCGAGAGCATCCGGACGCCCATCTCCGAGTTCGGAGGGTTCTGGTGGGCCCCACGGGAGTTTCTTGTGGGATGGACCTACCAAGAGGTTGACCCTGCCCGAGCCGAACGGGAATTAAGAGAAGCCGTCGATATCTCACTGGAGGCTCTGGAGTCCGCCCCACGAGATCCCAGGATCCATGTCACCCTGGGCCGCATCTACGCCTGCCTGGGACTCAGGGACGAGGCGATCCGAGAAGCCGAGCTGGCAGTGGGGATTCTCCCCATCAGCCGGGATCCCGTCCTTGGAAGGATCTTCCAGGAAACTGCCTCCATCATCTATGCCCAGCTCGGCATGGCCGAGGAAGCTGCTTCAGGATTAGAGGCCGTGGTTTCCATCCCCGGCGTGCCTCCCATCTCCACCATCCTGAGCCCGGAGTTCGATCAGGTCCGGGACCATCCGCGGATCCAGGCCATCCTCCAGCGTTACGGGACCGAGCTCGGGGGTAGTAGGAGGTAGGAAGCCTCCCCCTCTGCACACTCCAACCATCCTCCTTTCCGACTCGTCAAAACTCTTTGAAACCTGATTTATATCACATACGTAGTAGAAATCATTGAGTGCTTCTCCTCCTCCTTTGCTGAGAGCTTTCATGTCTGAGATTCGCCTTCGGGAGTTCGAAGAGCTCGTGCTGCTGAGCGTCCTCATCTCCTCCCCCGACGCCTACGGTACGTCCCTCCAGCAGGTCCTTGCCGATGAAGCGGGACGGGACGTCTCTCTGGGCGCCATCTACACGGCCCTGGACCGATTGGCCAGGAAAGGCTTCGTCGAGTCGGAGCTCGGGGACCCCACTCCAATCCGGGGTGGAAGGAGGAAACGCCACTACGAGCTTACCGAGTCTGGGATGGAACATGTACGGGAGGTCCGTCGGACTCGGGAGCGGATGTGGGCGAAGGTCTCGACGGAACTCCTGGAGGGAGGGACAACAAAGTGAACGCCCCTCCGAGGTTGGCGGTGCTCTTCCTGCGACGGATCTCCTCCCCCAGAGCCCGAGGCGAGATCGAGGGCGACCTCCATGAAGCCTTCCTGGCCTGGGTCGAAGCTCAAGGGTTGTCCTTTGCCCGGCGGAGGTACTGGCGGGAGGTGGGGATGCTGGCGGGGTGGAAGGTGCTGGGTGCGTGGAGACGGTTCTTGGATCGACGCCGGATCGCG
>CBDUAX010000450.1:0-4375 GCA_965365235.1 uncultured bacterium | reverse complement strand
GATCGTCCGTCCAGGTAGATGTTCCGGGGATTCCGGGGAGCCCGCGCTTCCCGCGGGGACCTACATCGGCCTGACGCAAATCGAAGACAGTTTCCGGATCAGCAAATATGACATGGGGCTTCGCCCGATTTTCCATCATACGCAAGAGCGAACACAGGCGCATATCCTTGTCTGCTTTCTCGGCTTGGTCTTCCTGTCCTGCGGGGACCCCAGGATCCGGAGGATCATCGTATTCGCTCCGTCGGCGAGGTCGGGGGCGGGAGCCAGGCCCGGGTATAGGCGGGCGTTCAGGATCGGGGTCCCTTCGCTGATCAGGGCGAAGACAGTCACAGCCAGGGCCACCTGGGCTTCAGGGGCCTCTGGATTGATTTCTCGGAAGAGCTCCTTCAGCAGCTCGATTCCCGCCTCATAGAATCGATCCACGATCGACCGGACTCCCCTATCGTGCAGAGCCAACGCCCAGGCTTCACGTTGGAACCGGAGGGTGTCCTCGTCGGACCCCCACTCAATCGTAAACTTGAGTGCGTTCTTGAGCCGCTCGACGGGGGACCTCCCTGGGTTCAGAGCCGCCTCCAACCGGCTCTCGAAGACGGCGAAACCCTGCCGGATCACGCCCCGGATCAGGTCGTCCCTGCTGGGGAAATGGTAGGTAAGGTTCCCCACGGAGATACCGGCCTTTTCAGCCGCCCTCCGCATGGTGAACAGGCCGATCCCATGCTCGACCAGGACCTGGGTTGCGGCGTCCAGAATTCGAGTTGCAGTCGTTTTTGAGCCCAAGCCGATGCCCCTGTTCAAGGTGGTGAGGTACGCATGGAGAAGGTAGCCGATTCCGTAAAGCCAATGAAGCAGAGACCAAAACCAGTCGCCGTGCAATCCGCGAAGAGCGGATCCGACTGCGAGTCACCGGATTGAGCGAGTGACGCGCTCGTATCCTGGCCCCGATTGACCAGATAGTACGAACGTCCTAGAGTTCATGGGGTTATTACTAAAGGCATTTTCAAATCAAGGTCATCCGCCCGGGTTTCGGCGAGGCGGCACACTGCCGCCGTCTCCCCGTTTCCGGTGGTGGTATTCGATGAGGAGGATGAGATGAGAAGAAAGAAGGCATGGGCCCTCCGTCTTCTGCTCCCGGGCCTTCTGGTGGCCGCTCCCGGTGGATCCGCCCAAGGCCAGGTCCTCCTAGCCATCCTTTTCGGAGACAAGCTCTCCACCGAGACCTTCCAGCTTGGGATAAAACTGGACAGAGCCTTTACAGGGCTATCGGAGGTCGAGGGGGCCGACATGCGTTCCGGCTGGGCATTCGGAGCCTTCGGGGAAATCAAGCTGAACGACTCCTGGGCCTTTCAGCCCGAGCTGAGCATGACTGCTCCGGGGGGAGCCAAGGAGTTCCTTGGCGATCCTCCTGGAGATCCCCAGTGGGACCAGACCTTCCAGAATGTTCTGGTCACCCGGAAGATGTCCTACACCAACTTGTCATTCCTCCTGAAATACAAAACCGGGAGGTTTGGATTGAGTGCCGGACCACAGGTGGGTTATCTCCGGAAGGCCGAGGACGTCTACGAGGCCAGGGCCACTGGGGTGGGAGATCTGGTCCTGACCAAAAACGTGGTGGGAGATCATAACCGATGGGACTTCGGGGTCACAGGCACCCTTGAGTTCTATCTCTCCCCGGAAAAGGAAATGAAGAGCGCCCGAATACACGTGACGCCCTACTACGGGCTTCTGGATACTCTCTCTGACAACCCGGGCGAGGCGGTCAGGAATCTGGGTGTGCAGGTCGGGATCGGGATGGCTGTGGGCGGGAACTCCGAAGGATGAAAAAGCCTGACCTCAGGACCCGGTCCACCGGGGGTGGGTTCGGTACCGCCTTGACCCCATTCCTTCGGTGGAGCCCAGCGGTCGTGTTCCTTCTGGCTGCCGGGGCCGCTGATCTCCAGGCCCAGGACGAGGAGGCCTCGAGGCAGGTCACCCTCGAAATCCTCGAGGGCCGGGATCGTAGTTTATCCGCCTATCCCTTTGCTTACTACACTCCGGAGACCGAGTTTGCCTTCGGTGCCGGCGGAATCGTCACCTTCTACACCTCTCGGGTAGACCGGATACTCCGCCCCTCCAAAGCCACGGTCTCCGGCTACTACTCCACCCGGGGCCAGTACAGCTTCAGCCAGGAGACCGAGCTCTATTTCGACGAGAACAACCTGCTCATCCAGCTTCCGTTCTCATTCGGCTCGTTCGTCGACAAATATTGGGGGGCGGGAAACCAGGCCCAGGACGTTCCAGGTGTCAACTACGACGTCAACGTCGTCGAGCTGGGGGTGGTGGTCGAAGGCGCCACGCCCCTGGAAGGCTTTGCCCGGGACGGGATCGTGTACCGTGGATCCTACAGGGACATCACCGATGTGAAGGAGAACCCGTTCCTCACGGACGAGACTGTCGGCCTGGAAGGCGGCTTCACGTCGGGCTTCGGCTTTGATCTGGTAGACGACTCCCGGGACGCCACCTTCTACCCCACCGACGGTGGATACCACCGGCTCTACTTCGTCTGGTACGCTCCCGTGTTCGGCAGCGACTACCGGTACAACCAGGTGGAGGTGGATCTCCGCGAGTACATGTCCCTGGGACACGGGCAGGTCCTGGCCTTTCAGCTCTACGGTGACATGGTCTTTGGAGACCCGCCCTTTTACGAGCTTCCGGCCCTGGGTGGCGGGTCTCTCATGCGTGGGTACTACCAGGGGCGGTATCGGGATGTGAACTACATCGCCGGCCAGATGGAGTACCGGTCTCCACGGTGGTGGCGTCTTTCCGCAGTAGGATTCGCGGGCATCGGCGATGTGTTCGGAAATAGTGGTAGTGACGTCTCGTTCTCCCGCATCAAACCATCCTGGGGTGGAGGCCTTCGATTCCTCTTCGACCAGACCCAGGGCATCAACCTCCGGATGGACGTGGGGTTCGGGCGGGATGGAAGCAGCGGCGTCTACTTCGGGCTGGAAGAGGCCTTTTGAAGCTGATGGTCCGCGACCAGGCCTCTAAGATGGCTGAGACGAGATCGGGCTTCAGGGCGTTACCCGGGGCCCTGAGGTACGCATTGGCACTTCTCCTCCCAGCCCTCCTCCTGGGCCCGGCTGACGCCTCCGCCCAGTCGGACCTCCGTCTCACCGAGCAGGAAGCCGACAGCGCCGCGGCCACGTACGACCACCTCTTCCCCATCTGGGGTAAGAAGGTCGTCGAGCGAGGGTTCGATATTCCGTACCCCTTCGGGATCAGTGGGAATTTCCTGGGCCAGCGTTTCGATGTCACCATCGACGATCTTCAACTGAGCTTGGGGGACGCCGATCTGGTGCCTTTCGGCATCGTGAAGTTCAAGGCAGCCGACACGAAGCTCCTCACCGGGAATGTCAGAGGGGACCTCTGGGTCCTCCCCTTTCTGAACGTATCCCTCATGTATGGGGACGGCCGGGGAGAGACGACGGTGGTGCTCGAGCAGCCCATTCCCTTCTCCACCAAGGTGGATTTTCGGGGCACCTACTACGGATTCGGAATCCTGGGGGCTTTCGGAATCGACCGGTACTTCTTCACGGTGGACTGGAGCCAGACCTGGTTCGACTCGGAAATCGTCAAGGAACCTGTACTGGCCAACGTCGGCGGGTTTCGGGCCGGAAAGACCTTTGATTGGAGCGGCCGGAATCTCTCGTTCTGGATTGGCACCATGTACCAAAGCTACGAGAACGAGACGGTAGGCACCGTCGCCGGCGACGAGGTCTTCACAGGGCAGCTGGGAGAGCAGCTCGAAGGGTACGAAGACAGCGCCTGGTATCAGGACCTCAGCCGCAGGCAGAAGCTTTTGGTAGACCAGATAGCCGACGCCCTCCTGGCCGTCGATCCCGGCACCTTCAAGATCAACTATTCCATCAACAAGAAACCCACCAAGCCCAGAAACTTCCTGGTGGGGAGCCGCCTGGAGTTCAACAAGACCTGGGAGGCGAGGGTTGAGGCGGGGTTCATTGGACGGCAGCAGCTTCTGGCGAGCCTGGTTTACCGCTGGCCTTGGTAGTAGCTGATGCAAAACGAAAGCTGGCGGATGAACTGGGATCTGGGCGGTGAAGGAGTGAGAAAGCCGGCCGGCAGGCCAGATGACCGCTCGGAAGGAAGGGGAAGTCCGTCGTGAAGAGGAAAGGAAAGTTCATCGTGAAGAGGATCTCAATGCTCGCGTCGCTGGCGTTGCTCCTGCTGCCTGTGACGGGGATTGCCCAGGAAAAACCCAACATCGTCCTAGTGGTCATGGACAACCTGGGTTGGGGGGAGATCGGGGTCTACGGAGGCGGTATTCTGAGAGGTGCGGAGACCCCCCGGTTGGACCGGCTCGCGTCGGAAGGGATTC
>CBDUAX010000449.1:0-4415 GCA_965365235.1 uncultured bacterium | reverse complement strand
GCGGGAGTCGAAGAGCGCCGCCACAAGGTCAAATGCGTTGGATACGAACTCTGTGACCAGATCGCCTCGGTAGAATGGACCCTGTGGATAGACGGCCGCGGCCAGGACCCGGGGCGTAGGCACCCCCCGCCTCCGGACCGCTTCGCTGACCCTGGCTTCGTGGAAGGGACGGGGCGTCCCCGTTCGCAGGTACCGATCGCCCAAAAGCTTGGGCAGCACCCGGCCTCCCCGTGCGAACCGTCGCACGGTCCAACTGGGGCCGAGCCCGTCACCTTTTCCTCGGGGCAGCTTGGAAGGAACCACGTGCACGGGCCGGCGGCCTTCCAGGACCATCACATCCCGATCTCTTGCGGTGGAAGAGTGGAGGGTAGCGCCACCCTCCAGCACAAACCGAACCCACGGCACCACCTCGGCCCGAGCCAGGACCTGTGCTCCCGGGTGGTCCACCATCTGAAAGCCAAAAAGCCGGCTTGGGCCGATCTCGCTCATCTGGGTTCGAGGAGGAGCCGGACAGGCAAAGAGGTCATCCGTCAGGATGCGCCCTTCGTCCGCTTCTTTGGCCCTTCCCCCTTTACCGACCACCAGACAAGGCCAAGTCCCAAGGCCACCATGGGGATGCTCAAGATCTGCCCCATGCTCAGGGGCAGGCCCATCTCGAAGGGGACGTGGCGTTCCTTTACGAATTCGATGAGGAAACGAGCCGAAAAGACCAGAATGAGGAAGGTGCCGACGAGTCGCCCATGGGGGATGAGGGCTCCCCTCTTTTTGTAGAAGGAAAAGAGGAGAATAAAAATCAGACCATAGGTTAAAGCTTCGTAGAGCTGAGCCGGGTGCCTTGGCACCCCGTCCACCCTGAGAAAGGCCATGGCCCATGGCCCGTCGGAGGGAAGGCCCAGGATCTCGGAATTCATGAGATTCCCCAGGCGGATGAACATCGCACCGAGGGCGGTGGGAACCGCCACCCGGTCCAGAAGCCACAAATAGGGATGGCCCGGGTGTCTCTTGGAGAAGATGAAGAGGGAAACCAGGATCCCCAGGGTTCCGCCGTGGCTTGCTAGGCCCTGAACCCCTTTCCAGAACGCGATGATTTCAATTGGGTTGGAAAGGTAGTATCCGGGCCTATAGAAGAGGCAATGGCCCAGCCGGGCTCCGATCATGGCACCCAAAAGCATGTAGAAGAGGATCGGCTCCAGCCCCTCCACCGGTTTCCCTTCTTTCAAAAACATCCATCGGACGATGTAGAATCCCACGCCAAAGGCCAAAAGCCACCCGAGGGAGTACCAACGGAGGGGGAGAGGCCCCAGGTTGAAGATCACGGGATCGACATCCCAGCGGACCTGTGCCAATATGGCCAGGAGTGGGGTAAGTCCTGAATGGAGCATTACGGCCTCTTCACGAAGAGCTCGGGGAAACGGAGCCGGGTACCGCCGGAACTTGGGCGGAGGGGCGGCGAAAGAGCAAGGAACCACTTTTTCACAAAGGGAGCTATGAAAACGCCACTTCTCCTTTCGGCCGGTCTACTCCTGGCCCTTCTGTCCGGTCCGCTCCACCCCTTGGGGGGCCAGACACAGGAAGAACAGCCGGGTCTCGGTAGCGTCATCTTTGTACACCCGGATGGGGCCGGCGTGTCGGCGTGGGGTGCAACCCGGGTTTACAGCGTCGGTCCCGATGGTGACCTGAATTGGGATCGCCTCGAACAAATCGGTGTGTACACGGGTCACATGCGCACTTCCATGGGAGCCACCTCCCACGGAGGAGCCACCTCCCACGCCTACGGAGTGAAGGTCGCCTGGGATTCCTACGGGATGGACGGGACCGAGGCCCTGACATCTTTGTCTCAGAAGCCCCACAGCATCCTTTTGGAGGCCCATGAGGCCGGCCTGACCACGGCCCTGGTGAACTCGGGCCACATCGCGGAACCCGGAACCGGAGTCTTCGCAGCGTCATCCCCCAGCCGACAGGATACAGACCTCATCTCCCGACAGATCATCGAGAGTGGTGTCGACCTGATCTTGAGCGGGGGAGAGGTTCTTCTCCTCCCGGAAGGAGAGTTGGGGAGACATGGGATGATGGGGGTTCGAACCGACAGCCTCAATCTCATCGAGCGGGCGGAGGAGTTGGGTTACGAGGTTGTGTACTCCCGATCTGAACTCTCTGTCCTCAGCCCCGCTACGGAGAAGGTCCTGGGCGTCTTTGCCGGCTACCACACCTTCAATGATTACAGCGAGGAGGATTTGCGGGCGGATGAACTGCCCCTTTTCAAGGCCACCGCCCCCACCGTTGCCGAGATGACGGATTTTGCCCTTCGGTTTCTGGAAGCCCGGGACCAGCGGTTCATCCTGGTGGTCGAGGAGGAAGGGTCCGACAACTTTGCCAACGCGAACAATGCCATTGGGACCCTGACGGCCCTGACCCGAGCCGATGAAGCTCTCGGGGTTGCCCTGGATTTTGTCGACCGGAATCCCGAAACCCTTCTAATTACGGCCGCTGACAGCGATGCCGGGGGGATGCAGCTGTTTCCCATTCGGACCTCGAATCCAAACGTCGCCTTCATGGTCCTTCCTCCAACCACACGGAATGGTGGCGTTCTGGATGGGATCGATGGAAGTGAAACGCAGCCATTCATGTCCATGCCGGACCAGTTTGGGGAACGGTGGCCCTTCGCCATCGCCTGGGCATCTTTTGATGACAACCTGGGGGGCGTGGTGGCCCGGGCTCATGGGCTCAACGCGGGGTTGCTGCCCGTGAAGGTGGACAACACGGACATCTATCGGATGATGTACGCGACTCTGTTCGGAGTTTGGTTGCCCTGAACTTCCGGACCCCCTTGGGTGTAGACGGTCTCGTTCCCTCGACAATTCCGGATTTCGAGACGACCCAAGGAGGCCCAATGCGTACCGGTAAGACACTTCGCAATTCTTTTCTCTTCCTCACCCTGCTCGGGGCAGTAGCTGCACCGATCCAAGCCCAGGAGTGTTTCCTGGCCCGGGGAGATATGGCCGCTGCCGCCGAGCGTCCCAGCCCCTTGGGAGAAACCACCATCACTCTTGGCGGCGAAGAGGCCAAGCTCTGCTATGGTCGTCCGTCGGCCAAGGGGCGGACTATCTTCGGGGGCCTTCAACCTTTTGGACAGAGCTGGCGAATGGGAGCCAATGAGGCCACGGCCCTCCACCTCCCCTTCGCCGCGGAAGTCGGCGGAGTGCGCCTGGAGCCCGGGAGCTACTCGCTGTATGCCATGCTGGATGAAGGCGAGTGGGAGATCTTCGTCAACGGGAACTCCGAGCGATGGGGCGTCCCCATCAACGATGAGATCAAGGCGGACGATATAGGGCATTTCACCCGGACCACCGAGGTCATGGATGAAGCAGTGGAGCAGCTCACCTTCAGATGGGATTCCCATGGGGAGACAGAGGGACACCTGGTGATGGAGTGGGAGAGAACCCGGGTGGAGATCCCGATTCATAAGGTGGGGATGTAGCGACTTCGGAGAGTTGACCGGAGAGAGAAGAGGCCCCTGGTGTTGTTTGGCACCAGGGGCCTCGGTCTTCTCTTTGTGGGGTCGTACCTCCGAACCTCCCGAGAGCTCTGTGCGAATACCTAGAAGTTCACCTCATGAGTTTCCTCTCCAGGCCCGAAGAAGAAGGCCTGTCGATCCTCCTGTGGGAATTTCACCACCCGCAGGACATTGCTCTGATCGTTGAAAATCTCGAAGAGGACGGTGTTTGTGATTCGGGCGGACCGGATGGGCTCTGGGGCTTCGAATTGGATCTGATACCACCAGACCGGTTCCCGGTCCAGCTCATCCTCCCCGGAACCGATGATCTGTCCCGAGAGGGCGGTCCCATCCACCTCCAGAACAAATCGCTCACTGAGGTAGCGGAGGGATAAGGCGTCGATCTCGGGGCTGACCTCCAACTGAACGGCCTCCAGCCCCTCCATCCGGCGCAGCGCCTCCGCCAGATCGTCTTTGAATACCCGGAGCTGGAGGATGGCCGTGGAGCCCTCGACCCCCAGATTCCCATAACTCACATGGAGGTCATGGCGGGGTGCCTCGGCGGGCCCCGGCAGCAGGCCCAGCAGCATCCACAGAATTGTCACTGGTCCCATTTCTCCTTGGCCTGGGTAGGCGAGATTGCCACGTCAGCCGGCGCCCCCGGAGATGGCCCAGGTGTTGTCGGTCCGATCGATGTCGGCGAAGGCCTGGTCCGGATCCAGGACAACCCTGGAGATCTCCTTGTCACTGAAGAACCCCTTGGTGAAGGTCAGCTCGTTGTTCCGCCATACATCCACCGGGAGATCCATACGCTCGGTGGAGCCGTCGGCATAGGTGATCTCCAGCTCCACGGGCATCACCAGGCCACCCTCATTTCGGATCTGGACCCTGTGATAGTAGGGGCCCATGTCCTCACTCCCCA
>CBDUAX010000448.1:0-4418 GCA_965365235.1 uncultured bacterium | reverse complement strand
CCTGGCCGTACGCCAGGATCTCGAGCCGGTCCGCGAAGACCATCTCCAACTCTTCACCTATGTACCCGGCGGTCAGCTTGCTCCACTGCTGGGTCGGATAGGTGATGACGGTCTCCGGTGCGCCGGGATCGTAGATGGCTGGATCGATTCCCCCGAAGCCCGACTCGTCGGCCGAGTACCGTCCGAATCGGGTGAAGAAGGAATGACTCCCCTCCGGTTCCCATCCCACACGGATATCGAAAGAGTTGTCCTCGACCCCCGTGTTCCGAACTTCTGTGTCCTCATCGAGAGTGATGGCGCCGAAATCCCCGGCCGGCGCCTGGTAGGGGTCCGCGGTCCGGTAGGTTCCTCCTGCCCGGAAGTTCCAGTCTCCGAACCGCCCGAAAAGGCGCCCGGAGCCCATGGTCTGGGATTCCACATTCCCGTACCGGAGGGTGGCATTGCCGTGAAGGCCCTCTTCGGTTGGGGTCTGACTGATGATGTTCACCACGCCCCCGATGGCATCGGACCCATAGAGCACCGACGCCGGCCCTCGAACCACCTCCACCCGCTCCACTCCGTTCACATCGACCAGGGCAGGAAGCTCGCCGAAATCCTGTTGCCTCCGGAAGCTGTTCAGTCGCATCCCGTCCTCCAGGAGGAGAATCCGGGTCCCTCTCTGCCCCCGGATCTGAGGTCGCCCCTGGGTCACTCCGACACCCACCACGTCCAGCCCCGGGAGTCCCCGGAAGAGGTCCGAAACCGAGTTGGGCAACTGCCTGGAGAGGTCCTCCCGACTCACAACAGAGACAGGCTGGGGAATATCGGAGAGGGATCTGGGGCCTCGGGTCGCCGTCACCAGGATCGGATCCACGACGTAGACCAGCGTGTCCGTCCGGGCTCGGGTCGTATCGGGGATTTGAGCCTGGGCGGCATCGGTCCCAAGGAGGACCACTGATCCTACCAGAACCAGGGCCAGGATCCAGAAACGCGTTGGGTTGAGCCTTCCTGCGGCGGAATGGAAGAGGCAGGGGAGAGGAATCTGAAAGCTCGATATGGACTTCATTCTGGACTCTTTCAATAATGGGTGGATCCGGACGTATCGGATTTGCGGAAGGAACCCTCGGCTTGTCTCTGGGTTCCCTCTGCATGTCGGTCCGCCAATGGGCGGTGTGACCCCGGGATCGAGGGGGGTTGGAGCAGGTCCGAGGTACGCGAAAGGCGACTCCAGGAGAACAAAATGCTGGAAAACACCGACACGCTCCTTTCCCTGGCCGAGATCGCTGCGGCTTTTGCCGGATTCGCTGCACTGGTCAGTGTGATCCGGCGAAGTTCCGATCAACCCGCAGATGCGGTTCACGATCTCCTGAGGTTGAGGCTGGTCATCGCCAGCAGCGTGGCGGGGGTGGCCGCTGCCCTCATTCCCGTGGGCCTGGCGGGCTACGCCTTGGATGCGGCCCTGACCTGGCGGCTCGCGGCTCTGATCTTCCTGGTCCTGGACAACGGGATCATCGTCTCATTCATCAGCGGGTATAAACCCGTTCGAGGCACCTTCCCTCCCGATCGACTCGCCGTTGTTATTGTCTCGTCCTTGGAGGTCGTAGAGCAGGTGAGCCTTTTCGCCGTGATCCTGGGGGTGCCCATGGGAAACGCCCCAGCCCTTTACATCACGGCCCTTATCGCCAACATCTGCCAGGCCGGGTTCATCTTCGTTCGGTTCGTGGGCTCCGCTTTCCGGCACGAACACGAGCTCAGGGTCGAGGGATAGGACCGAGAAGGATCGTAGGAAATCCTGAGGCTGCTGGGGAGGGGTGGCCGAACCGGACGGGAGGGATCAAGGGGGCAGGAGGGGTGGTGCCGCCGCTTTCGGCAAGCTGGGGCTGGAGCGACCGCGGGTTCCTACCATGCCAGGCTGATACGGAGGTTGACCCTCCGCCCCGGGAGCGGGATGATGGACTGGGCGTGCTGGAACCCCCCCGGAACACCGTGATCGACTCCAAACAGGTTCTTGACGATCAGCTGGGCGTGAAGTCTTTCAGAAAAGGGCCTTGAGTTCAGCGTGAGGTCCACCATGGATGCTGGATCCGTCCGGTTTCCGTAGAGCGTCCGCCGCCCACTCTCGTATCTCACGTTCAACCCTGCTTCCCCAATACGATCCCATCCCCCCGAAGCGCTGAGGCGAAATTGGTGGAGTGGGGCGTTCACCAACTCACGCTCCGTGGCCCGGTCCCTTGCGTGGTGGTATCCGTATCCGGCTCTGGCCATGACCCCGAAGGGCAGTCCCGCACGAACCTCGAAGTCGACTCCCTTGGAGCGGGCATTGGAGATATTCTGGTGCTCGAAAGCGTATCGGCCGAAGGAGACGAGTGAATCGGGGACCTGGACCTCCACGAGCTCGATGAGGTCCGAAAAGTCGCTGAGAAACGCCACACCGGTCAAAGCCAGCGATCCCAAACGTTGGTCGACCACGAATTCCATACTCCGGACTCTCTCGGGATCCAGGTCCGGGTTCCCGAGGAGCGCTCTTTGAGGATAGGTGACGTACATCTCCAGAAGGTTCGGGGCCCGAAAGGCCTCGCCAGCCAGGAGCTTGAACGTCGTGGTTGGACTCGCGTGAAAGACCAGGGCGCCTTTGGGGGTGGTGGCGTGGCGGCCATTGGAATAGTTGTCCACCCGGAAACCCAACGTCAGGGCAAGATCGGGGGTGATCTGGAGCTCATCCTGAAAGAAGGCAGAGAGAATGTGATAGGGCTCGTCGACGGGGCTCGTGTTTTCAAGTGCCGGCGATACCCTCTGGGTTGCCCTATAAATCCTCTGGCCCTCAACCCCCAGAACGAGCCGTTGTACGCCCGAAGGGTCCCACTGGAGTTTCAGCTGCGTACCCAGGGATTCCGCCCCTGCGGCAATCTTCTGGGTCAATCCTCCCCCAGACTGGGAATCAGAGAATGGGTACGCCCCGCGGTTCTCGTTGTAGTCGAAAAACCCCCTGGCCGAGATGTGGGTGGCTCCGCTGAAGGACTGCTCGTACCGCCCTTCCAGGAAAACATTCCTATCTTCACTCCTGGCGTCGGGGTGGTTGAAGCTGATCCCGTAGGCTCCCGTGGGAATCCCCGTCTCCCGGGTGGCCACCGAAGCTTGCAGAAACAGGCCGCCGACGCGGACGGTGGTCAGCGCCCGCAGGAAGCGGTCCCAGTCGAGGTCTCTTGCCCACCCAGAGTTGAGGCCGGGCAGATCCAGCTCAGGGAAGTACAGGTCCTCTCCATCGGTGGAGCCCCATGAAGCGGCAGCCGCCACATCGATGTCCGGTCCAATTACTGATCCGAATCGGGCCGATACCCCCCGGGTGCCCAAGGTCCCCAGCTCCCCCATCACCTCCAACCGGTCCAGGTCCCTCCCCTTCAAGGTGACCAGATTCACCACGGCGAGCATGGCTCGGGCGCCGTATAGGGCAGAGGTGGGACCACGGACAATCTCGATTCGGTCCACGGCGTCGAGATCGATCCCCATGGTGGGGCCGACCCGAGCGCCCCCTGTGAAGTCGTCGTTGATGGAATGGCCGTCTACCAAGAGCAGGAGCTTGTTGTTGTAGTTCCCTGTCCGGCCCACCCCTCGGAATCCGATTTCAGTGAACTGCCGGTCGTTCGCCGAGTAGAACCCGACCTGGGCCTGAATGACCTCCTCGAGAGTCCTGTACCCGAACCGCCGGATGTCCTCCTTGGTTACGATGGTCACGAAGGCGGGAGCGTCGATCTGCCTCTGTTCGTAGGTAGCTGCGGTACTCACCGGCATGCTCAGGAGGGAATCCAAGGAAATCCCGAAGTCAGGCGGTTCCTCCTGAGCCGGTACCCCCTGGGGCAACCCCGCGAAGGAAAGGAGACCGGCTAGAAACAGATTTGGAGGACACCGCATTTTTGGCTCTCCATCAGTACCGCAAGGAAACTCCAGTCGAGTCGGTCGAGAGGCGACTCAGCCCCGTCCAATCCGGCGGAGGCTCCCCTCGCCCATGGGATCAGTTGCGAACGAACGTCCCCAGGAACGTTCCGGCTTCCCCGATACCGTCGGCATTAAAATCCCACACGGCCGATGGGTCTTCCATGGTCCAGGTTGTCTCGGAGAGGGTGAAGCTCGGTTCCATCGTCGTGAAGACCGGTGGGAGCTCTGGGATGTAGTCGATGCGCAGGGTGGTTGCGTCTACAATCCGGATCATTCCCGAGATGGGAGCGTTGACCGTCCCCAACTCCGGCATCCCCAGGAGGGTGCCGGGGATCGTGGCGGTGCCGGAGAAGCTGACGGAGTCGCCGGCGTCGATGGACTCGAAGTCCCTGATCTCATCCTGGAAGCGCGGCGCGCTCTTATTGTGGGATGTGGCCAAGAAGCGCATCATTGAGACCTGGCAGGCCCACAGCAGCGAGGCGGACGCGCTGGCCTGGTCACCCTCC
>CBDUAX010000447.1:0-4426 GCA_965365235.1 uncultured bacterium | reverse complement strand
GTTCCCTTTCTTGGATGGCTGTTGGTGGTACCGATCTGGTTATGCCTGAAGAACCTTCGGCAGGAGTCACTCCTTCTCCCCCGCCTCGCACTCGTCTTCTTCCTACTTCTGCATCTCTCCTTCTTGGGGTACACCGTGGCGAGTTGGGTGGGATAGGGGGGAGGATTCCCAGCATTGAGGTAGCTCCTAGAACTCCCCCACCATCGTAATTTCCGGCACCAGTTGATGTCCGGTCTCCCTCAGTACCGTCTCCTTCGCCAATTCGATGAGGGACAGGACATCGCCAGCCGTGGCATGGCCCAGGTTCACGATGATGTTGGCATGTCCGGGGAAGATCTGGGCACCGCCCCGCCGTCGCCCCTTCAACCCACATTCGTCGATGAGCCGACCGGCACCGATTCCCTCGATCTTCTGAAAGATCGATCCGGCAGAGGGAAGGCTGACGAGGTCCGGATGGCGCTTGGACCGCCAATGGAGGTTCTCCTTCATTACCCGTTCGAGGGTCGCCGGGTTTTCCTCCTCGAGGTGGAAGGTCACGTCGAGTACGACATCGGGCCGTTCGTGGAGGATGCTGAAGTCGTAGCCGAAGCGGAAATAATCTCTCCCTACCTCCAAAGTTTGGCCTTCAGCGGAGAAGATCCTGGCTGATTCCACCACCTCCTCGATGAAGACTGTCCGCTCTCGGGCCGGGGCAGGGGAGAGGAAGTGGAGGTTCTGCCAGATGGCGCCACCCACGGTGGATGGAATCCCGACAAAATGGTGAAGCCCCCCCAGGCCCCGTTCGACGGTGGATTGGATGAGGTCCGGGTATACCGCGATGCCAGCACCAGCGGTGACCCTCTCCCCAGGAAGGAATCGGATTCCCCCCACCTCGTTTCGGACGACCAATCCGCGGAATCCGGCGTCGGCCACCAGGATATTGGCGCCCATCCCCAAGAGAAAGGTCGGGACCTCGAGCTCCCGGGCGGATCCAATGGCCAGAGAGAGGTCTTCGGATGTCCTCGCCCGGAAGAAGAGGTCGGCGGTGCCCCCGATCTTGAAGGTGGTGAAGGGGGCCAAGGGGACGTCCACTTCGACCCGCCCTTCTCCCAGGCGGCTCTCGAGACACTTCTTCCAAATGGAATTCCGGGGTGCCTCGAGCATCCCAACCTCCCTGGACCCAACGAATTTTGCCTCAACCCACGGGGTGGACGGCGTCCTTTTTGAACGACCAATGTCCGAGACGTATGCTCACGCGAAGTTACCCTTCTGGAACCCGGTGGGGTAGCCGGGGGTCTTCCCGGGTGGATCCGTACAGAGTGAAGGGAAGCCGACTGCTGAAAGAGGACGGAAAGACCGCTGCGGGAAGGAAGACCGGTGCTGGCCAGCTCACCGTCCTCTTCGACGGGAACTGCCCGGTTTGTCAAGCCTCCGTGAGACGCCTGGAGGGATGGGCGCCGGAGGGCACGCTGGAGCTCCTGGACAACAGGGATCCATGCGTGAGTGAACGGTTCCCGTGGCTTGGAGAAACAGAACTCTCCGAGTCTCTGCATGTCATTGGGCCCGGGGGAGAGACTTGGGAAGGAGCACCGGCCATCGAACGATTGATAAAGGCCCTTCCCGGTTTCCGCCGGGGCTCCTGGGTTTTTCGGCTCCCTTTGGTCAGGCCCCTAGCCAGCAGGATCTATTCCTGGGTTGCCGCCAATCGCTACCGGTAACCGGAGCCCCCAGCCTTCCGCAGGTAAAGACCATTGAAGGCGATGGACCATTCCTTCCCTCCGTCCTGAGAGGTCTCCCAGAGTTGGCTCACCCGGTCAGGATCGCCATCGACCATCCGCCAGGTGATCCGCTGGACCACCGGCCCGTTGGGCCCCTGTGTTTCCCCCTCCAGAACCATGGCGCCGTCGCGGAAGCCACCCTCGAGTGTGAGCAAGAGTCCACCCACATCGACCCAACTTTGGTGCCAGACCTTCCGACTGGCGTCATAGATGTTGAAGCTCTCGCCGGCATACCCACTCGGTGTTGTGTAGCTCTCGTGAAGGACACATCCATTCAGGATCTTTCGGATGGTGTTTGCCCCAACCGGGGTCCCTGCGGGTTGTTGGACCTCCCACTCACCCACCCAGAAGTCGAACTGCCGAGCCTCCTCCGAAGAGCATGGCTGCTGCCGTTCCTGGGCCTCGGCCGGGAGCACGGAGAGGAGACCGAGAAGGACGACTCCGAGGCAGGCCTGGGGGTGAAGGGAAGAAGGGCCTACGACGGCCCTTGCCGGGGAGAGGGGAAATCTGAACAACCTTCACTCCTTCCACTTCGTTGTGAAAAGGTCTGAGGGCCAGCCCTGTCTCTAGCAAAACCTTCTGACCGCCGAGGCGGTGGCCCGGAACGATGCCTTTGCTCCGTTCAAAAACTCGGGAACTGGCGGAAAACACACCTCTTGACAATCTACAGAAGTTGTTGAAGATTCACCGATACCATTGTCGATTGTCTAGGTATGGTGCGTTACGACTGAGTCTGATTCCAACCTATCTGCAACTTTCGGCATCTCATGGCCGTAGGGCCTGATGACAAAAAGGCGAAAAGGCCGACTCGGGCTTTCAGCCATCCGGTTCCCAAGGCAAGCAGGGAGCTGCCAAACATGAAAGATTTGAGAGGACTCAAAACGGTGACTCGTGGAAGATACGGCCTCGCGGGGCTTTTCATTACGGTCGTCCTACTCGCCCCCTTCGCTTTCACCTACCCTTTATTCGGGCAGGAGGTTCGAGGCACCCTGAGCCTTGGCGATGCCCTGCGCCTGGCGAGACAGAACAACCCCACCTTCCTCCAGACGGCCAATGACGAATCGGCCGCGGACTGGGCCTACAAGGAATCGCTGGGGGCCTTCCTCCCATCCCTCGATGCCAACATGAACGGCCAGTACCTGGCACCGGGATCCCCTTCTTTCGGGATCTTCAACTCGGCGGACCTCGGGCTGGACGTCACCGATTACTATTTTTCCGGTTATAGCCTGAACCTGAGCTATAGCCTCAGTGGGAACTCCTTCTTCCAGGTCGCCAGCGCCAGGGCCACCCAGAGGGCTACCGCGGCAAGGATCCGGGCTGCCGAGTATGACCTGGAGTCTTATGTCACCGCCCAGTACCTCATCGCCCTACGGGCCAGGGACGGGGTTTCGGTCGCCCGACGTCAGTTGGAGAGGGCCCAGGAAAACCTCGAGCTCGCCCAAGGGAGGGTGGAGGTTGGGGCGGCCATTCCCACCGATGGGAAGCAAGCCGAAGTGGAGAGTGGCCGGGCCGAGGTCGCCCTTTTGGAGGCTGAAAGCCTGTTGAGAACGGAGAAGCTCCGGCTTCTGGAGCAGCTGGGCGTGCCCGCGGAATCGGACTTCGAGCTTTCCAGTGAGTTCGAGCTCTTCGATCCGAGTTGGGACCGGACGGATCTGCTCTCCAGGGCCGCTGAAGCCCACCCCTCCCTCCGCTCCTTCCGGGCTCAGGAGAGCGCCGGGAACGCCGGGGTGAGGAGGGCTTGGAGCAGCTACTTCCCGAACCTCTTTTTCCAGGCAAGGTGGTCGGGTCGGGCCAGGGAGATTGGTGACGAGAGTTACATCCTGAACCAGGCCAACAACTCTTTGGCCGGCCAGGCCGCGAACTGCCAACTCTGGAACCAGATCTCGGCCGGGTTGTCACAACCCCTCGGACCTGAGTACCCCAGGGATTGCTCAGGCTACGTTCTGACCGATGAGACCCGGGCCGCCATCCTGAACAACAACAACGCCTTCCCGTTCCAATTCCAGGAAGAACCGCTCTCGCTCTACCTCCAGATTTCCATCCCGGTATTCCAGGGCTTCACCCGGCACCGCCAGATTGCCGAGGCCCGTGCCGTTGCCGAAGACGCCAGGTACAGCCTGCGTGCCGAGGAGTTGAGGATCGAGACGGCCGTGACCCAGGCGTTCGACGAGCTGAATACCGCGGTCCAGGTGGTGGAGATCGAAGGTCGCAACCGAGAGGTGGCGGCAGAACAGTTGGAACTTGCACAGGAACGGTACCGCCTCGGCGCTGCCCCCTTCCTGGAACTCCTGGAAGCCCAGAGCTCAATGGAGGAGGCTGAGCGGGATTATCTGAACGCGAGGTATCGGTTCCACGGAGCCATCTGGGCTCTGGAAGCAGCAGTTGGCGAACGTCTCCGCCCGGATCAGGGGATGGTCCGGTAACCCATAGATCGAGAGGACGCTCCCGTGGACATCATTCGAGAGCAGAAGCCGAAAAAGAACAAGCGAATCATCCAGGTCACGGCTGTGGTGGCCGCACTGGTCCTGGTCACCGTGGGGTTGAGAAGCCTCAAACCCGCGGCTCCTTCGGTGGAGCGTGCCACAGTTTGGATGGATACGGTCCAGCAGGGGACGATGATCCGACAGGTCCGTGGGCCCGGGACGCTGGTGCCGGAAAACATGCGGATG
>CBDUAX010000446.1:0-4447 GCA_965365235.1 uncultured bacterium | reverse complement strand
CGAGCGGCCTCGAGGAGGGCTTTGGCGTCGGCTCGGTCGGTCTTGTTGCCTTGCCGGTAGCGAGCCACGTGGGAGGGCGGGAGCAAAGAGACCTGATGGCCAAGAGTCTGGAGCTCGCGTCCCCAGTGATGAGCCGAGCCACAGGCCTCCATCAGGATGTGAGTCGGGGGGCGATGCAGGAAGAAGGTCCGGAAGCGCTGGCGAGAGAGCCAGTGTTGCTTATCCACGCGTCCCGGAGCATGGGACACAGCGACCTGGAAAACAGATTTTGCGAGATCCACGGCGACCTGGGTAGTTTGCATGAGGACTCCTCCCCCTTGATTGGCCTTCGGGGCCGTTGATAGTTGGACTTGGCACGGTGGTGCCGCCTGGGGGAGGAGTCCATCCCATCAGTTCCCGCACGGGCCCTCAGATCTCACTTTCGCTCTGAACTCGGGTGGCAGTATCCTGAACACCAGGGGCCCGGCCCTCCGGGGCCTCGCCGAGCGCTGGAAGGGGCAGGGGGCCACAGGAAAAAGGCTGCCCAATCCCTGGGCATCGGTGAACGGACGCTCTACGACAAGCTGAAGCAATACGGGATCAAGTAGGGTCACAGATGGTTGATCCCGGGTAAGGCCCAGTTCAAGGTCGCGCCTCGGACCGGACCCGAACTCGGGTGGCCATCGGGAATCAACCGCCCGGCCCTCCGAATCTCACCTGGCGAGGCTTGGAGGGATGTTGTTGGCTTTCGGGCGTCCGGCTCCGATCTTGGACCGAATGGTTCCTCCAGAATAATGGTGAACGGGGGAAAGAGAGCGCCCCCCAGTTGAGACCGGCAACATGGTGCGTTTCGTAGCCTTCGCATTGCTTTCCGTGCCCATCTTCTGGGTGTCGAGACGGTCACTTCGCCACCCGGCTTCGCACGGCTTTTCACGCTTCTTCGCCTTCGAGGCCATCCTCGCGCTGATCGTACTCAACATTCCCCACTGGTTTTCTGATCCGCTTGAAATCCGGCAACTCGCCTCGTGGGTCCTCTTGAGTGTTTCCTTGGTCTTTGTCATCTGGGGCTTCGCCCTTTTGCGCCGTCGGGGAGGCTTCGACCCAACCGCCGAAGCATCGCCCAGCTATGAGTGGGAGAAAACAGGGCACCTGGTCACGACGGGGATCTACGGATACGTCCGTCATCCCATGTACTCCTCACTTCTCTTTCTGACCTGGGGGGCGGTTCTCAAGTCTGCTTCGATCAGCACACTGCTATTGGGTGCAGCGGCATCTCTGGCCCTGGCGGCAACGGCGAAGGCCGAAGAGGCTGAGAATGTGATCCGCTTCGGGCAGGAATACCGGGATTACATGAGCCTGACCCGTCGATTCATTCCCTTCTTATTCTGATTTGGAGGAACGAGGGTGAGTTCAATCGGGTTCAAGGTCGCGCCTCAGAGTGGGCTTCTGCGCGGGCGCAGGTAGGCCGATGACGAGCGTCGGCGCGGCCCTCCGGGACCTCGTCGGACTTTGAATACAGGATAGGGGCGATCAACTGGATGCCCGGCTCCGATCTTGAACCGAATGGTTCGGTACCGGTTCAACGGGTGATCTCTGCATTCCCGGGCAGGGAAACGGCAATCCTGGGGCATTCTTGTGAACCGAATCAGACACCTCCTCAAGGGTTACTGGCCCCTCCTCCTTTGGGTCGCCTTCGGACCGATCACTGCCGAGGCTGCCCGAAGTCCGGGCTTTGCCCCCAACCCCGAGAGTGTGCCTTACCCTTGGGGGGCAGCTCTTCTGACATGGGCTCGCTTGGGGGTGGAAG
This sequence comes from uncultured bacterium, assembly GCA_965365235.1. Taxonomy (GTDB): domain Bacteria; phylum Gemmatimonadota; class Gemmatimonadetes; order Longimicrobiales; family Gaopeijiaceae; genus CBDUAX01. The sequence goes on along the minus strand of CBDUAX010000446.1, from coordinate 2,661 downwards.
CTGGGATCTTCACCCTCATTCTGAAACCCGGGCATCGTCTTCCCCTAGCGTTTGCTCTGGCTGCGGCGCTTCTCTTCTTGAGCGTGAGGTTCTACGTCACGGACATGCCGGGATACCACTATGTGCCAGGGAGATTCCATCTTGCCCTCGTGATCATACTGGGACTGGTTTGGGTGGCGGCGACCGCACGCCGACCTGCTGAAGACTGATCATCCGCGACACTGATCGAGGGCGGGTCGGAAGTATGTCCGGAAGCGGTTCAGAGGGGCAGTTCAAGTTCGATCAAGGAAAGCGCGGAGCAGACCTTCGACGCTTTTGAAACCGGGAGGGGTTGGGAAGTATGCCAGGAGTTTCGCTCTCCGGATGCGACGTTTTCTGCCCAGGCGGGAGCCCTGGCCGACGTGAATACCCTCGAGGGATACACGGAGTGGATGAAAGGACTATTCACACCGGTGCCACCCACCGGAAAGAGCGTAACCGCTGACTACGGGTACGTGATGGAGTTCGACGGTGATCGAATTCGTCACATGACGAAGATATGGAATGACGCAGCCAGTCTTCAGCAGCTTGAATGGATGTAGATCTGCGATTGGCCTTCGCACACCCGGGAGTCATGAAAGCTTGATGCGCCGGAGGCTTTGGCCCCTGCGGTCAATCCTCCCATGTTTATTCCTCGGCATGTTCCTCTCTCCATCCAGTTCGGCGGCCCAGAGCTCCGGTCAGACAGGGTGGTCAGGGAGCAGAACCCAGGCGGCAGAACAGTGGCATGGTGGCCAAACTGCAAGTCTCGAACTTCTGACCCATGAGGCCCAAGAATGGCGAATTCCCCAGACCCGACAGACCCGATCCGCCGTAAGGCCGTAACCTTTCCCGGCGTGGCGAAGGGAACGTCCTGCACTCAGAGCGCGTTCAAGGCTGGCAAGGGCACATTCCTTTTTATCGGTCCAGGACCGAAGGGGAAGGGATTCAAGGCAATGTTCAAACTGAAGGCCTCAACTCCGCAAGCGCTGGAGTTGGCTTCGGAAGATCCGAAGCGTTTTGAGGTGGGTTCGACGGGTTGGGTGACTGCCCGTTTCACGGCTGAGGAACCCCTGCCCGAGTCGATCTGGGGAAAGTGGTTGGCAGAGTCCTATGAGCTGACGGTCGGAGGGGGCCACCAGTGAGTTTCTGGGGACGAGGTTAAGCAGAGTTTTGTGCCACGGTTCCGCGTTCCCGAAATGGACACGACTGGAGTATCGGAGCGGGTGTTTTGAGGCCGCGCTTTTCACTCCGCCATTCGCCGGTAGAGTTGGGCGTACCGACGGGCGATCTCCATCCATTCGTACTCCCGTTTGACGAGGGCCAAAGCGTTGGAGCCGCGCCGCTGCCGTTCCTCAACCTCCGTCAGTGCCTGGAATAACACCTCCGCCAGGGACTCCTGATCGTCCACCTCACATACCCAACCGTTGGCCTGGGGACCCGTTCCGACGACAAAATCGAGGGGGCCACCACTGCGGGTAGCGATAACGGGTATGCCGGTCGCCATGGCCTCGAGGTATACCTGGCCGAAAGGCTCATTGAAGGATGGCGCCACAAGGACGTCCGCGAGAACGAGCCCTTGGGAGAGGATGTCATGCGGGAGCCACCCGCAAAAAAAGACGTTCGGCAATCGCAAAGCCTGAGCTAGGCTGTAAGGGTGCTCGCCCTCCCACTCGCCGGGCATGCCGCCCCAAACCAGCAGGTTGAAGGGGAGATCCTCCCCGTCCTCAAACCGCTGGTTGATCTCGTGAACTGCCTTGAGCAGCAAATCGACACGTTTGAAGCCCAGGAAGCGGCCTACGAAAATGGCCAGTGGCTTCAACCTGCCGGATCTGTCCTTCAATTTTTCGGCGTCGACGCGGGCATACCGCACCGACCCGGGGGTGCCGCTTTCATCCCAACCCTGTGGCTCCTCCACCAGGATTTTCTGCAGAAAGCTCCACCGCTCTTCTTCAGGCCAACCTCGAGGCCGAAAGAGAGAAGTATCCACTCCATTGGGAAGGGTGGTGATCCGCCCCCGGTCGATTCCGAGATGGTGGACCCCTCTGTCCCGGATGTCCGGACTGATGGCGGCAAAATGATCGGACGCCTCGACCGCATCCGAGATCATGCGCCGGGCAAGGGTACCGTGGTCGTGTAAACCCTCCTCGGAGTGATTGAGAGCGTCGAGGGTCTCCAACATCTTGAGCTCAGTCCCATGTAGCTGAGTCAACCTGGGAATCTCTGGGAAGGTCAGACAGGCTGCCGTGTGGGCGTGAGTCAGGTGGTGAAGGTGGATCACCTCAGGGGTGAAGTCGCTCCTGACGGCCTCGAACACGCCGGTCCAGGACCGTAACAGCGCCTCGTACTCGGATTCCGTGATCTTAAAGAACACCCGATCGGGTACATCGGGCTTGTCTTCGTAACTGGGGTGGAAGGGAACGGACCAGTGGTCAGAGATCGGGTTCTCCCCAGCCCTGAATCCGCGCCATGCCTCGGTGTAGTCCACCAAGGTCTTGGGAATCCCGTGGAAAAAGCTTTCTGCATCATGCTGGGGGTCTCCGTCCCGAAGGGTGCCGGAGATCAGGTGCACCTCATGACCGAGATCCATCAGGGCCCGGGAAAGATACCTGGCTACCTGGGCGCTCCCGCCTCGAGGGTAAA
>CBDUAX010000445.1:0-4457 GCA_965365235.1 uncultured bacterium | reverse complement strand
GCCGGGCAAGAGTCAGATTACCGGGAGATGTTAGCCCTGGCCACCGTAGACGCGATGGAGTTCAGGGTCGCCCTGGTGCCGCTGTTCCGAAAAGAGGTCCGGGTCTCCCGCCTCGTTTTGGAGAACCCGAGAGCCGACCTGCGGGTGGCACCGGGAGGACGCTCGAACTTCGGAGACCTCTCCTCTCAGGCGACCCCTGCGGAGGCGGAGGCCGACGAAAGCCCCACATCGCAGGGGTTCTCCTTGGATCTTCGGGCCATTCGAGTGTCTGGGGGAGTTTTTCGATTCGAGAATCCCGACGACTCCACCCTCATCAGGGTGGAAGACGTTCAGGCAAAGGCTTCGGTCCAACATGAAGCCGCGGGCCCCTGGGTGTTCACCGGCAGTGCAGACGGCACCGTCTTTCTCCCCGGTCCGGCGGATCTTGACCAGACCGGGGCCTCCCTTCCCCTCTCTCTCGACTTCGATCTCGAAGCAGAACCGGACTTCGCGGATCTGGAGATCCGATCCGGCACGGTGGAATTGGATCCCCTGGTCCTGGCGGTGGTTGGCCGGATCGAGAATATGAAAGAGCCTGTCCGCGCCGTCTCGCTGGAGCTGACCGGCCACGATGTGCCGCTGAGAGAAGTGGTGGGCGTCCTATCCAATCGAGCGGACTTCACCCTGCCGGGTGACGTCCAGGGATTGGTCGAGGCCGCTCTTACCGTGGAGGGGGAGCTTGGGCCCCAGCATTCACCTGACATTTCAGGATCGCTCTCCATCGTCCGCGGGGGTCTGGAAGCGGAAGATGGGACCCTCGTAGCCCAGGACATCTCAGCCCAGTTCACCCTCCCCCATCCGGATCGAGTGGAGATCGAGTTTGCTGGGGAGGTTCTGGATGGACCCTTCTCTGCGGAGGGAGTCGCGAATCTCGACGGTCCCGGATCTCTGAATCTACGGGTAACCGGCAACCCGGATCTCTCGCTTCTCCACGCTGCCGTGGAGCTACCGGACGGTGTCTCGGCGGAAGGGCGCCTGGACACGGAGATCCGAATCACCGGGTCGTTTCGGGATCTCAGGAGTCTTCGCTTCCGGGGGGCGATGTCCCCCTCGGAGGTTGAGTTGGCCCACCCCGCCCTGGCGGCCTCGGTGGCCCTCCCCCGGGGAAGGGTGTCTTTGACCGGCAATGGCATCGAGGTTACCGACTTTCCAGTCTCCATCGGAACCGACCGGATTGTGGTCACCGGGGAGCTCCAGAACCTCTCCTCATTCGGGTTGCCGGGACGAACGCTGGGCCTCCGTGGAACTGTCCGGAGCTCTCGCCTGGACCTGACGAAGATCAGCCCCAGAACCCCACCCGACCCGTCTCTCACCTACGGTCGTGTCGCTTTCGCACACCTTGGCGACCGGAGGGTCGGGGGCCTGGCCACGGAAGAAGCGGCCCAGGAGCTTCGCCTCTCACGGCCCGATTCCCTCCTGTTCTCCGGTGCACTCCAGCTCGCCATCGATACCCTCATCTACGCCCGGGGGCAGCTTCGAAACGTCCGAGCAAGAACCGAGTTCGGCCGATCTTTGTTGAGGGTTACCGAAGCATCGTTCCAGCGATTTGGTGGAGATCTCTGGGTCAGCACCAACCTCTCCTTTGGCCGGGAGGATCAGGAGCCCTTCAACCTCGTGGTCAGGGCCCGGGACCTGGACGCCCGGGAGTTTCTGAGGGAGACCACCCCGGCAGGTGACATCGTCAGAGGTCGGCTTTCCCTGGATCTGGACATCGTCGGTAGCCTGGACGGCTTTCTTCTTCCCAACAAACCCGCCCTTATGGGGTCAGGGAGGTTCGCCCTTACCGACGGGGGGATCGGGTCGATCCCCCTCACCGAAGCCCTCTCCTCCTTTATGGGAGGAGCCACGGTACGGGAACCGACGGTGGACGACTGGTCGACATCCTTCATCATGGAGAACGGTCGAATCCGGCTGGCCGATGCCCGGTTGGCCGGAACCCCCGGTGATCCCATCGTTGGAGGGAGTATCGGATTCGATGGAGGGTTGGATATGCTCTCCAGCTTCGAGATCGACGCCGACAATCTCGGCTCGTATGCCCTGGACAATCTCGGCATCGAGGATGCGTTGGCGGGACGGATGGAGGGTCGGCCGGGAATCGTACAGGCCTTCGTGCGGATCGGCGGAACCCTCCTGGCCCCGGAGTTCATTGGCGGCCCGGAGCAGACGGCCGGCGCCGTGGCAAGAGGTGTGAGGGACGAGGTTCAGGCGGAAGCCGAGCGACAGATCCAGCAACAGCGGACCCGGCTGCAAAACCGGGCCACTGGGTTCCTCAGGGGTTTGCTTCAGGGGCAGGATTCAGCCCAGGGAGCTCCGGGGGATTCCCTGAGAGCGGATTCCCTCCCCGTCGATTCCGTCGCTGGGGATTCTCTGGCCTTGGATACCATCGGGGTCCTCCCGGCCCCGGCCGACACCCTCCGTCCGGACACCACCCGACTCGACTCGATTCGGCCTGACACCCTCGTCCCCGATACGAGCGGAGTCGGCTCGAGCCCACCGGACACCGTGGTGCCGGACTCTGTGCGCCCAGACACGGTGCCGCCAGATACAATGAAGATCCGGGAGAATACCGGAAAAGGGTAACGAGCGGGGGCTACGGCGGGGTCAACACCACTCTCCCTCTTCCCTGGGAGGCGGTGTGCTGTGAAGGGGTTCCGCGACGATGTCCCATGGGGCCCCCAGAAACTCCACTTCGAACCAGTCTTCGAAATTCTCCCACGATCGGTCCTCGGGCCAGCGGGCCCGGTCCGGGACCCAGGTCCAGAGTGCCGTCTCGAACAGGAGGGCGTGGTTGTCGCGAATCCAGTCCCAGGTGGTTTCGGGCTCATCCAGGAGTGGGACCATGAACGGGACGGGATTTTCCGAGGCAGCCCTCAGCTCGTCGGCACCCTCTCCGGGTTCCCGGAACTGTTGGGCCCAGAGCTGAAACGGCTCTTTCGGATACAGGAGGACCAGCAGCCGGTTGGCATACCAGATCTCCCGCTGATCGTCCTGCGGTACTGAAACAATCACGTCCCACACTCCTTCAAGGCCATCCTTGGAAGGAAGACGATCACACCCTGAGGCGCCTTCGTCCAGTCCCTACCCGGGGGTACCGTTGGCACCCCCCGTTCCTTCCTCCACCCCAAGCTGCTCATCCAGGGCAAGGGTACTCGCCAGGATGGTCCTGACGGCGTCCAGGAAGAACCCGGGATCCACTTTTTCGAAGTCGTCGGTGGCCCGGTGGTAGTCCGGGTGATCTTCCACGCCGAAGTAGACGAAAGGGATTCCCCGGGCATGGAAGGCTCCGTGGTCGGAAGACCGTGTCCAGTCCGCCATCCCCTCCACACCCGGCTCATCATGGCCGAAGCGTAGAATCACCGCACCACGGGGGCTCACCCCCTCCAGAATCGGCCGGAGCTGTGGGTAGTGATACGTTCCCGCGGCGAAGAGGAGAGAATCGCTCCGAGCCACCATGTCCATGTTTATGTTCAGGACAATGTCCTCCGGCCACCCGGCTTCCACGAAGGCCCGGGCTCCTCTCAGCCCCATCTCCTCCGCGTCCACGGCTGCAAAGACGACGGTGTGGCGAAGTGGATTGTTCACCACGTAGCGGGCCATGGCCAAGAGGGCCACCGTACCCGACGCGTTGTCGTCGGCCCCGTTGAACACCTCTCCATTCCGGACCCCCACATGGTCAAAATGGGCAGTCAGAACGAAGGCACCCGCCTCTGGATCGGTCCCCGGGACGACCCCCACGACATTGGCACCCTGGGTCACCTGCGTGGTATCTCTCCGGCCCCGGAACTCGAACGGTTGGACAAACCCAGCTTCGGGCTCCGTCAGGCCTGCCTCCTGGAATGCGGCCAGAATGAAGTCCCGGGCCAGGATACTCCCTGGTTCTCCAGTCCTCCTCCCCTCCAGGGAGTCGGAGGACAGGAAGCGCAGCTCGTCCATCATCCGGACCGAATCCAAAGCGATGTGCGTATCCGGATCATCGACTTGCCCCTCCTCCCCCGGGCGCCCCTCACCTCCCCCGACGCATGTGGTCAGAAAAGCCAACGAGAGGATCTGGAGGGAGCGGACAGCCAGACTGTTGGGTTTCATTTTCCACCAGCCGGAACGTGGTCCATCAGATACCGGGTCAGGAGGGTATATACGTGCAGGGTGGTTCCCTCACCCTCATAGATCCCGTGAGTCCGGTTCGGATAAGCCATCATGTCGAACTGCTTCCCAGCTTCGATGAGGCGGTTGATCAAGGCCTCCGTGCCCTGGTAGTGAACGTTGTCATCCCCGGTTCCGTGAACCAGAAGCAGGTTCCCCTTCAACCCTTCCGCATAGGTGATGGGAGACCCTTTGACATACCCCTCGGCGTTGTCCTGCGGCAAACCCATGTACCGTTCCTGATAGACCGTATCGTAATACCGCTGGTCCGGGACCGG
>CBDUAX010000444.1:0-4473 GCA_965365235.1 uncultured bacterium | reverse complement strand
CGGTCTGGTCCTTTTCACATTGAGCGTGCGGGTGGTCCTTCGAAACCCAGTCTGGGCAAGCAACGAGGTCCTCTTCGAGACCACCCTGAGGGACCACCCTGAGAACTTCCGATCTCATTGGTTTTTGGCCTTGCGTCGCCTGGAGTTGGGAGACACGGTCGGCAGCCGCCAATCCTGGGAACGTGCATTGGAGATCTATCAGGGGAACTCAATCTTCCTGACGGCCTTCGCCAACTTCCTGCTGGGTCAGGGCGCCCTGGACGAAGCGGATGACATTGCTGCCCAGGCCTTGAGCTTGCGACCGGACGCACCGAACACGCTCTTCGTAAAGGGACTTATCGAGATTGCCCGTGGGCGCCCGGCCCTGGTACAGGACCGGGTGGAGGCCCTTCGAACGCTTGGCCTTCTCGGAATGGCTACGCAGCTGGAGGATAGCCTGAGGGCGACGCCGGTCCGGTAGGCCGCGACCCCAAGCGGCTCGTGGCCATCGAGCGGATTCCCTCTGAGGGCACCCCATCCAACCGCGCCCCCTGAGATTCGGGGCATCCCTCCCGGAGCGTTGTCGGGGCTCAGACCTCCAGGAAGCTCCATTCTTTGGTGAAGGGCACCCCGGAGAACCGAATGCCCCGGGTGGCCGTGACTCGAAGGTTGTCGCTGGGATTGATGCCGAAGCCCCTGGCTGCGTCATAGAGCCCCGGCTCCATGCTGAAGGTCATGTTCTCCTGAAGGGGCGTGTAGTCGCCCAGGGCGATGAAGGGTGGCTGGTGGCCCACAAAAAACTGCCCCTGGCCATGCCCGGGTCTGTGGTAGATGAATTCTGCCATCCCCGCGTCCACCTGATGTCGATGGATCCGGGCCGCAATGTCGGAGCAGATGGCTCCGGCCTTGGATTCCTCTTCCTGAATCTGGATGGTCTCCGCTACCACCTCCCACATCCGCTCCTGCTCCGGCGTCCAGGGGCCAATGAGGTAGTTCCGATAACACTCACCCCCCAGGCCCCCCAGCAGGATGTCCGTGTTCACATAGACGGTCTGGCCCCGCTGGATCTTCTGGTGGAAGAACTGGTTCGGGTGGGGGTAGGCGCTGGCGACACCGGCCCGGACGTAGTGGGAGGTAACATCGATCCCCACAGCTGAGTGGGGTCGTCCGTCTTTCTGGACATCCTGCATCAGGAGTTCGATCCCGAATGCCTGAAGGGCCTGGCCCAGCTCGAAATCGGTGAGATCGGTCCCCCGCTCGAGGATGTAGTCTCGAGCAAAAGCGTGGATGCGGTCGAAATAGCCGTAGGCTCGCTGGATCAGAGCCAACTCCTCGGGAGTCTTCACCTGCTGCATAGCCAGGCAAGACCCCTGGATATTCACCAACCGGGTGCCCGGGATCACCTTTCGTACCGAGGCCAACTGGCCTTCGGAGAGCGTCCAGTCCGTGCCGATGGTGGTTCCAGCCAGCCCCCGGCGCTTGAGGCCATCCAGCATCCATTCGAAAAGATCTACCGTGGGTCCCTGGACGACCTCCCCCCGATTCGGGAACCCACCCTGTGCGTGGGGATACCCGAAGTAGTACTCGTTCTCCGTGCACCACCAGGACTCGATGAGGTCCCGGTCGATGCCCGGAGAGTACCAATAGACGGTGTCCTCCTCGTCGTTCCTGAGGAGGACCCAGGTCGACCGCTCGCCACTCCCCCGGAAACAACCGGTGAAGTAGACAACGTTCTGGTCATTGGACAGAAGGATTGCCCGCAGCCCCTGCTCGACCAGGTTGGATTTGAGTACTCGAGCCCGCTCCTGATGCCATTCCAGGGGAAGCCGGTCATATCCCAGCGGCGCGGCCTCCAATCGATCCGGATCCGCCTCGAGAAGAGCTTCCGAGTCCCCGCTGGCTGGGTACCCGCCTCCACCTCTCCCCCCCTCTGGCTGGCAGGCCAGGGCACCGGCAGCAGCGCTTGTGGCGGCGAGACCGGTCCCCATCTGCCGTAGGAATCTCCTCCGTGATGTCGTCATGAAATCCTCTCGTTACTCCTGAACGGGACGTTCCGAAGACGAAGCACGTAACCGATTCGCCTGGCGGTCCGGATCGGCAAGGAGGGCATCGGTGAAGTCCTGCCGTTCCTCCAGAAGGGACAGGCGGCCGTCCATGGTCTCCAGAAGCTCCCTGATGTGCCCCAGCTCCTCTCCTGTGCGAGGTAGTTGCCGCTCTTTCGCCATCGCCTCCAATAGATGCCCGAGTTTGTTGGAGATGGGCTTTAACAGGATCACACCGCCGATGGTGATGATGAGGAGTACACCCAGGATCAGCGGGGCGATGATTTCGAGTTCTCCGACGCCCATAGTGGTTTCTCCGCTATTCTGGTGGGTGGAGTCGAGCCTTCCTGTCCTACAGTGGTTCCGGAAGGGCGTGCCCGTTTACGGTGACGTTCTTCTTCTTGAGCTCGATGTGACAGGTGTGGCAGTTCATCTCCCCATGTGTGAACTGCCCCATGGCGAAGTTGGGACCCATGTAATGGCAGGCCCTGCAAACGGTCTTCTCCGATGGTTTCTCCAGCCCCAGAGCGCCCTGGTTCAGCATCTCCACGGCTTTCGCGGCCACGTCCCCAGCCAGACGTGAACAACGCTCGGCTCTTTCCGGGGAGCCGCTGGCATACCCCGAGCTTCGACTCCACCTGGTCAGCGAAACGTGACAGAGATTGCTCCCGGCCGTGCTTTGGGGAAGCTCGCCGGTGGGCGCATAGAGATTCGTCGGCAGCGCCGTTTCGGAATACCAGGTCAGGAGATCGGAGATGAACGCCCTGGCATCGGCCCCATCGCACACCAGGCCGATGGCCGCAGAGGCCCCATTGAGCGTGCCGCAAAGGGTCCCAAACCCTACGACTCCGGCTCCGGCCCAATCCATCATCTGGAGGGGGATGTTTCTGTAGGGGGCACCCACCACCTCGGCCAACTGCCCGATGATGGCGTTGAACGTCCCAAAGGCGCACCCCGAGTGTCGGCTACCGTCATCGATGCTCATCCCCTTGAAACCCTGGTATCCCAGCTCTCGAGTGCGCTCCACATCGAGCCCTCATTCGGGGTACCCGAAGGGATGGGCGGCCTCCTGGGCCAGGGCCTTGGAGGGTCTGGTGAGGCCGACTCCCCCCGCAATTCCTACGGAGGTGGCGACGCCATAGGTACCTGCCTGTTTTAGGAAATCCCGCCTCGTTGATTTGGACATCTTGTCTCCCCTGATCCGTCTCGAAAGCCCCGGCAGGCAGATCTTCCCCGCCTTCTCCCCTGGCCTGTGTGATTCCTTGACGACAGCAACTCACCCGGGCGGCCCCTGATCCTCCTCGATCGTCTCCGGGGGCGCCCAAAACCCCGGGAATCCCAACGTTCCATTGGCGTGGGGCCCGTGGAAGAGTGCTGCGTTGAAGAGCACGCGGAAGGTCCCAAAGGGCTGTCCACGCCACTGGGGCTGGAAACCCAACAGGACCACGTGTCCATCCCCATGATGCACATCCAGTGCCGCGGCATACCCATGGAGGTGTTCTTCCCCCACCAGGAAGCCGGAGAGGAGCGGAGAGCCGCCATCGACGTGCTTCGCCAGGGCGGTGCCTCTGAAGCCTTCCTTGGTCGTGAAAACAGGACTTCGGGAGAAAAAGACCTTGGCCCGCTCCGGCATCCCCGCCATGACGGGATGGGTAGGACCCGCTGATGGAGAACTCCTCCCCGGCCAGGCCGGAAACCACATTCTCGACGGGGAGGCTCAGGGCGTCGATGGCGAAGTTGCTGCTGGCGTTCATGCATACCAGCGTCCCTCCCTGACGAACAAACTCGTCCAGAGCACGGACCCCCTCCTCTCCGATACCCCCGGCAAATCTGGGGGGGATCGAGCCCCGTGGATGGCCTTCGACGATGGTCCGGGATCCGTAGTTGGCGAGAATCAGAACATCGAACCGGCTGGAGAGGTCGCCGTTCCTCACCTCACCATTCCGAACGCTGATCAGGTCAAACCCGTATCGCTCCAGGAGCCACCGGGTCCAGCCCTCGTCCATGTTTGCCTGCCAGGGTCGGAAGAGGCCGACTCTTGGGCGTTGAACCGCCGTGCCCCCGGAACCGGAGCGTTCGGCTCGCAGGGCGAGCTCCGTCGCCAACCCCTCGGCTGCCGAACCCCCGAGCCCGGAGATCAGGTACCGCCCTGATCGCTCCCCACCCCCCCCATCGGAAGGTCCGGTCCGGAATCGAACGGTAGCCCCCAGATCCCAGGCTCGATTCAGAGCCCGGTATGTGTTGTTCTGAGCCGGGTCCAAGACCAGCGTTGAGCCCCTCCCTCGAATCGTCCCTGGTGTCGGAACGATCCCGGTCGCTACGGAGTCACTGTCGAAGCCGAGACCGGGAGGTGAATCGAAGGCTGATGCGTCTTCGGCCTGGGCCATCTCGGCGGTGTTTCGCCAATCACGCGGGTTCCCCCGGACGGGGCTCATGGCGCCCCGCACCTGAA
>CBDUAX010000443.1:0-4478 GCA_965365235.1 uncultured bacterium | reverse complement strand
AAAGTTGGGGACCGCGCCTGGACGGGCGCCTCATCGATCAGTTCACCGGCCCCCAGCAGCCCTGGGTCGCCCATCCCGACAACGTGAGGGACTTCTTCCGGACCGGGAGCACGTGGAACACCAACGTGGCCGTTTCCCGCGCCGGGGAAAACTCCAACATCCGGCTCTCCATCTCCAACATGGCGCTGGAGGGGATGTCGCCGGGGAACACCTCCAACCGGACCAACCTCAACCTGAAGGGTGGAGCCAACATTACGGACCGGCTCACCGCCGACGCCTCCCTGAACTACATCGACCAGAACACGGAGAACCGTCCTGGCACGGGGTACGACGAAGACAACCCCATGCAGCAGTTCATCTGGTTCGGCCGGCAGGTCGACATGGAGGCTCTTCGGAAATATCGGTGCACCGGAAACGAGCCCACCGACTGCCTGATCGACTCCCAGTACAACTGGAACTACAACTACCACAACAACCCGTTCTGGGAAGCACTCGTCAACGAGAACAATGACGAGCGGGACCGGGTCATCGGGCACGTCAGCCTCAACTACCAGCTCAACGACTGGATCACAGCCAACGCCCGGATCGGACGGGATTGGTACCGGGACCACCGGAAGAACGTGGTGGAATTCAATAGCCTGGACGACGCCGGTGACGGCGGGTTCGGCGAGACCACCATCTTCCGGTCCGAGACCAACGCCGACCTGACGGTGAGCGCCACCCGCCAGCTGATGGACAACGTCACCATGGACGTGACGGGTGGTGGTAACATTCGGAAGAACATGTTCGAAAGCAGCGGCGTGAACAGCACCAAGCTGGTGGTGCCTGGCGTCTTCACGATCGACAACTCTTCCGTTTTCAACCCATTCGACAACTTCAACGAGCGTGAGGTCCGGAGCCTCTACGGGTCGCTGACGCTGAACTACGGCGGCTACCTGAACCTGGACCTGACGGGCCGGAACGACTGGTCCTCCACGCTTCCCGAGGGTGAGAACTCCTACTTCTATCCCTCCGTCTCCACGGCCTTCCTGTTCTCCGACGCATTGGATATGGAGAGCAGCCTGTTCAGCTCCGGTAAGGTCCGGGCCAGCTGGACCCGGGTCGGGAACGACGCAGGCCCGTACCAGCTCGCATCGGTTTACGGTTCCTCAGTCCCCTGGGGTGGGGTCCCCATGTTCTCCGTGCCCAACGAGTTGCCCAACATCAATCTCAAGCCTGAGGAGACCACGGCTTGGGAGGTCGGTGCAGACCTGGGCTTCTTCAACGAGCGGATGGGATTCGTCCTCACCCGGTACGACCGCAGCACCAAGAACCAGATTCTGGGCGTCCAGGTTTCTCGGGCCAGCGGCTACAGCAGCCAGCGCCTGAACGCCGGTGAGGTCCGGAACTACGGGTGGGAACTCCTCCTGACGGCCAACCCGGTCCGAATGGACAACGGGTTCCGCTGGTTCACCACCATCAACTGGAGCAAGAACAGCTCCGAAGTCACCGAGCTCTATGGTGACCTGGAGACGCTGGTCCTGGGTTCCTACTGGAGCATGAACATCGAGGCCAGGAAGGGCGAGGCCTACGGCGTGTTCTTCGGAAACGGGTACCTGAAGGACGAGCAGGGCCGCTGGCTTCTGAACGCCGATGGTATGCCCCAGCGGGATACCGAGCGCCGGATTCTGGGGAACTACAACCCTGACTGGATCGGCGGAATTCAGAACCGGTTCAGCTACGGTGCCTTCGACCTGAGCCTCCTGGTGGACGGACAGCGAGGCGGCGACATCTTCTCCGTGACCAACTGGTTCGGGGAGTATGCCGGTGTCCTCGAATCCACCATCAGAGGCCGGGAAGACGACTTCTGCACCCCCGGGATCGCCGTGAAGGGTGTCATGCCCGACGGCTCCATCAACGGAGACGGCGTGGACGACGTCACGGTGTGTCCGCAGGACTACTTCGGCAGGAATTACGGGATTCAGGAAGCATCCATCGATGATGCCACCTACGTCAAGCTCAGAGAGGTTCGCCTCGGATATGAGCTGCCGTTCTCGTGGGTGAACAAGATGGGCTTCTCCGGCGGGAACATCGCCCTCATCGGGCGGAACCTGTTCCTCTGGGCGCCCAACATCGACAACATCGATCCTGAGACCGCCTTCGACGCAAGCAATGTTCAGGGCATCGAGTTCGGGCAGTTCCCAACTGCTCGCAGCATCGGCCTGTCCCTGACCATCACCCCGTAACGGCACAGCCGAGGAGACGATCATGAGATATGCAAGAAAGGTTGCCCTTGGGGCGATTCTTGTCGGTCTCGTCTGGGCTGGCGCTGCTTGCACCGACGGCCTGACGGACATCAACGAAAACCCCAACGCGCCTACCGACGTGCCGGTGGAGTTCCTCATGCCACAGGCAATCCAGGTGTCGATCCAGAACACCTTCGGCGCCGGACAGATGCTACAGCACACCGGTATCTGGCCCCAGCACTTCGTTCAGCTCCAATACCCCGATGAAGAAACAGGTCAGGTCCGGGCTTCCCGGATGGACGGCTATTGGCAGGGCTACTTCATCGGACCCCTGAAGGACCTTCAGACGATCATCGCCAAGGCCCAGGAAGAGGGGCACCCCAACGCCGAAGCCACCGCGAAGATCATGAAGGAGTGGAGCTTCCACATCATGACGGACCTCTGGGGAGACATCCCTTACTCCGAGGCCCTGGATGGGGAGACCAACGCAACGCCGGTGTACGATGCCCAGTCGGACATCTACTCGGGGATGCTGGCGAATCTCGGTGCAGCGGCAGGAATGCTGGCACCGGCCGGCCGTGACCTGGGAGGCGGCGACATTCTGTACGGCAACGACTTCGATGCCTGGAGGAAGTTCGCCAACTCGCTGCGCATGCGGCTGGCCATGCGGCTGTCGGAGGTTTCTCCCTCCACGGCCCAAGCCGAGTTCGTGTCTGCATTCAATGCCGGCGGGTTCACCAGCAACGCCGATAATGCCATGCTCCAGTACCCAGGCGCCCCGTACGAGAATCCTCTCTACGAGAACTACCTGGGACGGGACGACAACGGCATCAGCGCCACCATGGTGGACATGCTGAAGGCGTACAACGATCCGCGGCTGGCTCTTTATGCCGAACCGGCGACCCATGACGGGGAATACCGTGGGCACCAGAACGGCCGCGACGACCTGCCCACTGGGCAGTCACTCGCCTGGTTCTCCAGGATCGGGAACTTCTGGCGAGCCAACGGGGCCAACACCCCATCGGCTGTCATGACCTACTCCGAGGTCCTCTTCCTCCAGGCCGAAGCGGCCGAGAGGGGCTGGATTTCCGGGGATCCCGAAGCGCTGTACCTGGCGGCCATCGAGGCCAATATGAACCAGTACGACGACCAGGGCGTCGGGCCCACGGACGCGGAGATTGCAGCCTATCTGGCCCAGCCCGAGGTGGCCTACGCCGGGCTGGAATCCATCTACATGCAGAAGTGGATCTCCCTGTTCGGGAATGGCTCCGAAGCCTTCGCCGAGTGGCGTCGGACGGACTACCCGAGCCTGGAGGCAGGACCGGACCTTATCCTGAGCCGGATCCCTGTCCGCTTCTCCTATCCCGACACCGAGCAGTCCCTGAACAAAGCCAACCTGGACGCGGCGGTGGCCCGCCAGGGTGGTGGGCTGGACCTGGTCACTCCGGTCTGGTGGGACGTGATGTAGCTCGCGCTCTTCCCGGCTGAAGGTGGGCCCGGCCCGCCTGACGCAAAACACCCCCCGGGATCTCGGTCCCGGGGGGTGTTGGGTTTTTGGGCAGGGGGAGGCCTCGAGGGCCTATCCACCGGCGGACCTCAGGAAGAGGAGAATGAGTCCGTGGGCGTGGGTCCCATAACCGGGGCGTGTGGTGACTCCCATGGGATAGACCTCCACCGACGCCACATCGTCCGTTCGCATGGTCTCCAGGATGCAAGTGTCCGTGGCCCGGGTGCCGTCTACATAGACGTGCGGATTCACCACGGACTGGAAGGTGACGTGGCTCCGGAGGCTCACCTTTGGGCACTGGTTGTTGTGGCGTTGGATCTTCAAACCAGGAACCCTTCCCTCCATGGCGCCCAGCACCGAGCCCCGGCGTTCATCCAGGGCCATCCCCTCGATGATGATGGCACCGCCTTCACTTCGAACCCCTCCTTGATCACGGATACTCCGGCCCTCCGACTGCATCCACGAGCACCCGGTCAGGGCGACCGTCAAAGCCACGAGAAGAAGTTGCGCGCGCCTGACCGACATTGGGTACCTCCAAGCGAAGACCGTCGAGAGTCCGGGATTTTCCCAGGAGCCCAACGAGTGAGGCCGACACCGGTCTACCGGCGTTCGAGCAACATCGTAAGAGACTGGAGGGAATGAACCCGGATGTTGGAGAATACGTCGAAGGAAGGAGAATGTTTCCTGGGAGGGGGACAGGAGTGGCACCGGGGCCCTGAGTTAGTGGGCCTTGGCTTCTCCGGTTT
>CBDUAX010000442.1:0-4481 GCA_965365235.1 uncultured bacterium | reverse complement strand
GGGACAAACTGGAACGCGATGATGCTCCAAAGTGACTCCGAAGGGATCGCGAGGGTTCCGCCCATCAAGAGAGGCGTATACTGGAATGCGATCAAACCGACGAACCCCAGTGTGGAGAGGGCCAGGACCAGCATCGTTTCCTGGAAAGGGTTCAGGTCTCGCCGTAGTTGGCCGAAAACCACTGTCCCATAGACTGCGAAAAAGAGGACGAATGGGATCAAGTATGACGCGGCGATCCGGAGTTGGAGCATGTTCATGGGTTTGATTGCGAATACCCAGAATCGGTAATCGATGGTGAGGAGGAAGCTGGAAAGAAGCAGGGTGAGATAGGCTGAAAGGGCCATCAGCAACGCGAGAAGAAGAGATCTCCCCACCTTCGACCAGGACATGTGCCCACGCCAGGTCAGACCGTAATGGTCTGTGGTTGCCCCCGCCCTTCTCGCAGAAGTGAAGTGCCACACGCCAAGGAGAGCGGCACTGACAAGGCCGACCAGGATGGCCCAGACCATGACCTGATTCGTGATGCTTTGGGGGAATAGAGCAGAGACAGGTACCAAGCTGCCAATCGTTTTGAAGGGGAAAAGCGTCACGGCCGGAAGAGCCAAAAAAACCGCTGCAGCAACCCACCAGTGGAGACCCCGAGCTCCGAGGGAGGGGATCGACGGTTCGGCGAGATCGGAGAAGAAGCTTGTCCGAAGCAACAGATTCCCCACAGGAAAAAGGAGGAGTACCATCCCCATGAGGGCCAGGAGGTTCCCGATCTCCTTCCAGAGCCAAACCTGATCTTCCGGAGGCAAGGGCCTCCCCCCCTCGAGCGTGGTTTGGAACCAATCGATGGCGTGCCCGATGGCTTGGCTCGAGAAGTGGTCCGCCGGGTGGATAACGGAAGGCTGAAAGAAGACCCGGGCCGTGCCCCGTTCGACCGACCCGTACACCTGCCCAACTGCCACCGGTTGTTGGGTCCCGAACGCGTTCTTGAGTTTTTCACTCTCCGGAACATCGGCCGGAACCACCACCCCCCACATGAGTCCTGAGAACTCGTCGTACTTCGAAAACACGACGGCCAGATTCCTGGGGGAATCGGCTGTGGCGTCCGGGGCACCCGAACTGCCGGTGGAGGAGCCTTCGATCACCACCGACCGATACCCGTTTGGGAAGGTTGATGCCGCAATCAAGACGGCCCAACCACCCATGGAGTGCCCCTCCAGACCAATGTTGTCCGAGTCCACAAAGTCCAGGGATCGGAGGTAAGCCAGACCATCGGGTCCACCAAAGCCGTTTCGGAACGCGGGAGGATCCGAGTAGCCATGGCCAGTCTGATCCATGGCCAAGACAACAAAACCACGGCGGGCGAACTCGATGGCGAATCCGGCCTGGGTTTCTCTGGAGTTGATATATCCGTGGACCGCGAGGATTCCGGGCGCTGGGTTCTGGGGGTTGGCCCCCGGAGGCACATATAGGAGCCCACTCATTCGGGTCCCATCCGTCCCGAGCCAACGCACGTCCTGCACTTCGATGGAACCGCCGCTGGTCTGAACTCCCCAGGCAAGCCCAACACCGATCAAAATCAGGAGCAGCGCAAGGAACAGCCTCCCGACGTCGGTCCCCCGGCTCGCCTTCGCCAGTTCAGGCGATGCTCTCATGGCTTCTCCGGATTGGCCGCCAGTCTCTCAATGGACAGAGTCGACGTAGGGGAGGATTCGCTCCTGCAGGGCACGCCAGGTCGAGCGGGAGCCACCCCCGTGGATATTCCATCCATTGAAGACAGCCACGATATCGTGTTCCGGCGAAACCAGGACGAACTGGCCCCCGTATCCGTTCCATAGCCGGGGTCGGGGCGATCATTATCCGGGGACACATCCCGCACCACCGGTGCAGTAGAGGCTTCGATCCACTCCCGTGAAATCACCTGTTGACCGTCCCACTCACCACCCCTCAGGAACAGGTATCCAAAACGGGCCAGATCCTCCGTCGACAGGTAGAGTCCCCCCTCCGTGTCCGCCTCACCATCTGGCGTGACCTTCCAGTAGAACTCCGTGATCCCAATAGGGCCAAAGAGGCGATCCCTCGCCCAATCGTCGATCCTCTGCCCGGTGGCTTCCCGGAGGATCTTCCCCAGCAATACGCTGGCTCCGTCATTGTATTGGAAATGGGTCCCCGGGAGGGTATCGGTGGGTTGGTCCAGAATAAAACGGATCCATTCATCGCTCGCCTCGAGCTGCACGGTGCTGTGCAGTTCACTGTCATACCCACCGGTCGTGACCCAGTGGAGGCCACTCCTCATCGTGAGAAGATCCTCCAGGGTGGTCGCTTCCTTTCTTTCGTCGGTCTGGTACGGGGAATAGTCCTGGAAAAAAGGCATGACCGAAACTTCTACCCCCGACAGGAATCCTTCGTCGATGGCGATCCCCAGGGCGGCCGAGGTGACGCTCTTGGTGACGGACTGAAGAGTGTGCAGCTCGGTATCCCCAAGGTACGGGTGCCAATCGGGATGGTCGTAGTTGTACTGATGCCTGGTGGTGTCGTACTCCATCCCGATTGCCGCATAGTCGTGTGTAAATCGGTGGTTGGCCACCATGAATCCGTTCCGGATCAGCATGAAGGCATCCACCAACCCGTAATCACCGGATTCGATATCCGCGACCAGCGAATCCAAGGCTGATGGGTCGATACCCTGGTCTTCTGGAGCCGATGTCGGCCAGCCTTCTCCAGGCCACACCTGCCCCGTGGCATCGGAACCGGGATCCCCTTTCCCAGTCGTGCATCCGGCCAATACCAGGATGGCCAGAAGGGCTGACCGACCCGTGGCGAGGGGTAGAGTCTCTCGTTTCAAGTTTCCCCCCTGTGTGGGTCGCCTTGGGCGTGGAAATGCAGAGCCAAGGTCAAGAAGTTGAGGTACGGGCTGTCCGGAAAATCTTCAGGTAGCTGAACACCACCCCCACCACCAAGCAGGAGACGATGAGGTCCCCGAAGCCTGGAGCTGAGGGCGAACCGACCAGCCAATGAAGTTCGTGGGGCGCCACCCTGAACAGCCCTGGAACGAGCTCGACGGTCCCCGCACCATAGACCAGCCAAACAGAGACGTTCTTGCTGAGATGCCAACTCAGTGGCAGCCAAAGGCTCCTGAGAGAAAGGAACGCCCCTGCAAAGCCGATTCCGTCGACAAAAAGAATCGCCAGGCCCATGGGCGATCGGCTCGCATGGGCAGCCGAGAAGATCAGGGCGGTGGCAACCACGGTCAGAGCCGGAGGAAGAACCCGCCCAATCTCAGAGCACAAACTGCCTCGGAATATCGTCTCCTCAAAGCATACAAACGCCGCTTTCATCCCCACCGACGCTACGGCCAGCCCGACCCACGCCAGGGATACCGGAACCACCAGATCAATGCGGACCACTCCGGCCGCCTGCCCCGCCAAGGGCACAATGAGAACGCTGGCGATGCCAGCCAGAGCGCCTACCGCCAGACTCCCGACCTGCGGCTGTGATCCAAGCCAGTCTCGAAGCAGGGCGAACAACGGGAAGTCCGATCTGGTTCGGGCTAGCCATACCGACCGGACCAGACTGGAAAAGCCGATCAGAAGGGCCACCAACCGGACTCCGTTCATCGCCTGGTGAGCGTCACCAAACCACTCCTCTCTCTCCTGAGCCTAAAGAGGGTGCGGAGATTCCTTCTTCTCTGCCGACGCCGACTACGACCCCTTGTCGAAAATCACGCGCCATTGGCCATCCGGGTCCTTTCTCCAGATGGAATTGAAACGGCCTACTTCCTCACCCGAGGCGGCCAGGACCGGGCCGGAACTGATGGCCAACCGGCCAGACTCCAAGACCTCGACGACATCGGGGTGCCAAGAGAAAGGGGCCGCGGTTCCCTCGAAAAAGGGTGCCCACGCCTGACCCACCCGATCGCGCCCCCGTAGCGGTTCATTGCCGATGAAGAATACCGCTTCAGGGGAGACGAAGGTGAGGAAGGCATCCAAATCCCGATCTGCCATGGTTTTCGCGAAGGCGATCTCTCGGGCTTCAACCTCTGCAGCAAGCCCATCGACCTGCCCACTCAGGGCAAACGGGGACAAAGCTAGGGCCAGACAGCCCAGGCACAGTCCTGTGAATCCAAAACTCTCCGACCAAATCTTTGGCATTCGTTCTCTCCTGATTGGTGACCATCGTCTTGGCTTCTGATCCGCTCCCGATCCGGGAGAGTGGAGAACCCCCAAGGAACCCCAGCCGCAGACCAGCTTTGAAGAATACCCTAAAAACTAGGGTGCGATGCAACCCACCGTGAAACAAAAAAGTACTTGAAGCGCTGTCGGGCGGGCTCGCGTCCTCCCACGGAACGCGCGCATGTTGAAGTGCGTAGGCTTGAGGTCCGTATTTGGTTTCCTTTCACATTCCCTGGCCCGAGCGCATGACAAGAGAGCGGAAATATCGAGATGCGGAGGTCCGAGAGATCTTCGACCGGGCGGCTGCCGAAAAGGGTGTCG
>CBDUAX010000441.1:0-4482 GCA_965365235.1 uncultured bacterium | reverse complement strand
CATGATGAAGCCGGACACGCCGGCGTTGACGTATTCCACGATCCCCTCCAGCCCCAGGCGATTGTCTTCGACGAGGGTTAAAGGAATCACCTTGGCTTCGCTCAGTGATGGTACTGTTCGTCTGGCAACGACAGTGTGTCCCCTCCCGTCGGAGAATGCCATTCGTTATTCAGGCTGTTGGTCAGGGGCATCGTTTGCCTCTGCCAATAGGACGCGCTGCCCCTATGATGCCTATCTCTCGATTCCCCTTCCTCTTCCCGGTTGGAACCGTGCTCTGTGATCCTGCGAGATCCTCCGCTTCCACAGTCAGAACCTCCGAAGGCCTTTGACCCGTAAGGAGGATCAACAGGACGGCTCCCCGGACCTGGGAGGACGTAGGAGGGACCCCTTGTCCGAAGAAAGAGAGATCGGCGGGTGCGGAGATACTTGAGGTACAGTGGGTTTGTCCTGGTACTCCTTCTCCTGATTCTCGCCATTGTCTTGGGAGTGTCCGGCGTACCAGCGCCGCTGACCATCGAGGCCAGCGGAGTTCCGAGAATTCCATGGGCCAATCTGGTAAACAGTATCTCGAGGACTCGGGTCCTCACTGGATCGGTCAGTTTCGCTGCATGGCCTCTTCAAGAAGGCCGGATCTTCGTATCGGCATCGGCTGGAGGTAAGGATCGGGTCCACGTGATGTCACGCCCAAGGGCCAGCCTTGAGAAAGTTCGTGGAATTCCTCCCTGGGCATCCGGCCTCCGCTCCAATCCGAATCCCGCGCACCCTTACCTTGTCTTTCAATTGGACCAAGGCGGGAGCGAACTGTATCGACTCCACAGGTTCGATCTCACCAGTGGGACCTCCGAGCCTCTGACAGACCGCTATGCGAGAAGCAGCTCAGCAATCTTCGATCCCCAGGGAGCTCGGATCGCGTTTTCTGATAATTCCCGCGACGGAAAGGATTTCGACGTTTACGTGATGGATCCGTTGGCCCCCGGATCACTGGAAATGGTCCATGAGTCGGACGGGGCCTTCCTAGTCGAGAGTTGGTCGTCCGATGGGAAAAGCCTGGCATTGACCCGTCCAGAATCCCATACCGTGACATCCCTATACATTTTCGATCTCCAGGAAAGGAGATTGGCACGCGTGCTGGAGGAATGGGGAGACGAGACAACGCTAGCACAGCCACGGTGGGGTAGGGATGGGGAATCGCTCTTCTTCCTCAGCGATTTCGGCTCTGAGTTCAAGAAGGTCTACCGCTTTTCTCCGGGCTCAAAAGACGTGGTGCCGGTAACCCCAGAGCTCGGTTGGGACGTGGAAGCCTTTGAGATCTCCCCAAGGGGGGCCTTCATGGTTCTTCTGATGAACCTGGACGGTTTGAGGGTGCCCAGGCTTGTCGATCTTTCTACAGGCGACCTTATGATCCCCTCGAATCCTCCACCGGGTAGCTTTTCGACCATCCGGATGCACCCCTCTGAAGACAGAGTGGCCTTTGACGTCTCTGCTTTTGATTGGACCTCGAGTGTATTCACCTATGATTTGGCCTTGAATCGTTTCACACGATGGACTGAGAACTCCTCCTTGGACCCGGACATGTACCTAGAGTTCGAGACCATCCAATATCCAAGCTTTGATTCGATTGACGGCCAACCCAGACTGATCTCTGCCCACCTCTCGAGGCCGAGAACGGGAGTGGAAGGTCCGTTCGCGGTCCTAATCGATATTCATGGGGGGCCCGCGAGCCAAGCAACGCCGATCCCGTATCCACCAGATATGTTGGCTCTTGACACCAGGTTGAGGATCCTCAAACCAAATGTTCGAGGATCCACGGGTTATGGGAAGACCTTTTCCGCATTGGACGACGGCCTCCGGCGCGAGGATGCCGTTCGAGATATCGGGGCCTTGCTCGATTGGATCAGCGACCAGCCGGATCTGGATTCAGACCGCGTCGCGGTTTGGGGCGGGTCCTACGGAGGGTATTTGGCCTTGAGCACTCTCGTTCACTATCCCGAGCGTCTGCGCTGCGGTTGGAGCCTCATGGGAATCAGCAATCTCAACACCTTCCTCGATGCGAGCGAGGAAATGAACTTTCCCGAAGCCCAACGGGCAGAGTTCGGGGACAACAGAGTGCCCGAGGTGAGAGAGTTCTTAGAGACCATATCCCCAATCAACCGCACCGAGAAGATCTCAGTCCCCCTAGGGGTTTTTCAGGGTGCGAATGACGTGCGAGTGCGGCCCGAAGAATCCAGACAGATTGTGGCGGCGATCCGGCGTCGGGGTGGTGAAGTCTGGTACATTGAAGCGAATGATGCCGGACACAATTTTGGAAGTCCACTGAACATGCTCTTCCTCTTCACGGTCCTGGACGAATTCTGGGAACGGTGTCTGTTGCGATGAGGCCGAACGGATAGGCAATTTTCAGGGCCCTACGAGTTCTCGAGGCTGCCGGGGGAATGTGGAAGAGACGGATGGGAGGGCTCAAGAAAGGCAAGTGGGGTGGAATTTTGGGTGCGGCGGCGGGGGACTGTGGGTTTTCGGGTGCCCCTGCGGCGGAGCCGGAGGGCCTGAGAGGAAGGCGATGAAGGTGAGGGGCGTCTGGCAGGTTGGGCAGATCAGCGGGAAGACTTCATAGATCCTGGCCAGGAGGGCGGCCCATTTGGACGGCCGAGAATGGGCGTTGTCGGGTGGTTGGATTCGTGGTGCCTCTGACTTGGAAGGCGAGGCCGAGGGGGTTGTTGGGAGGGGAAGACCGGGCCCCGGGAGGATGTAGAGGATCTGGTCGCTCCTCGGCCTCCGGCTCAAGTTCACCCCACCCCTGGTGGAGATGATGGTCCCCTGGATCTTCTGAGGTCAGGAGAGACGCTGCTTTCTCACATTCCGGTCGATTTCCTCTGTCGGGCCCGGTTGCTGGGCCTCGAGATAGTCGTCTTCCGGATCGCCGAGGGGGTGTGCGCGTTTGCCACTCCCGCTTGAGCCCTAGGCCTCCTTGTAGATCCATCCTCCCACGAGGGCCGCGATGATCATCTCAACGAGGCCAACGATTCCCCACGCCACCAACAAACCGGTGGGGTAGATCCCCACCATCTGATAGCCGACGAGGGAGAGGAGATACCCTCCGAACCAGAGGACCACCGCCACCAGGACCGCGGTCCTGGGACCTGGCCCGAAGCGGGGCCGCACGGCAGCGTAGAAGAAGACGAGCACCAAACCGCTGATCAGGCTCACCAGGACGGTCATGGCCATTGCCGACCCTGACATCTCCATATCGAGGCCCACGGCCGCAAGCGAGGCCATCATCTGATCGAGGTAGAACACGCTGGAAACCCCCTCCAGCGCGAAGATCACGACTGCTGCGGCGAGCCCTCCGGCGAGCCACCGGCCGACGTTGATGCCACCCATGGGTGCACCTCCTCCTGGATCTTGGGATTGAATCCTGCGTCCTAGATAAGCCGAGGCGCCCTGAAGTACAATGGATTCCCGATGGCGACCGCCGATTTCTCTGCTCCGACGGGGAGCGGCAGGTTGCCCGCAGCAGGAGTCTCGGGGGTGTGCGGAAAACTGTGTAAATGGCCATGGTGTAGGATTCGAGATTTGAAAGGGAATACTCCATGGGAGACGAGAACGGAATTACTGAGAAGGGATTCAATGCCATCCTAGACCGCCTGGTGAGGGGAGAGGCTCCGGAGGAGATCATGGGCCAGGATCAACGAGGTGTTTCCCCTCATCTGTCCAACCTGTCAGATGCCCCTCACCTTCATCGCCTTCCTCACCGATCCCGAGCCCATTACCCAGATCCTGGCCCATATCGGTGAGCCCACTTCACCCCCACTTCTTCATCCCGCCCGGGGACCGCCCCAGACCGAGCTCGCCATAGGCTCCGGGCAACCGGAACACCACAAGGTCGCCCAAGAATCCTTTCCCGACGACCTCGACCAAACGCCCGACTTCGATCCCACCGAGCCGGAGCCCATCCCTGAGGAAACCCTCGACCAAAGCTGGGACGCCTGATCCCCTTCCGGCACCGGCCCTGCCCGAGGCGCGCCCGAAAAACCGGAAACCACCCCCTCAAACCCCAAATCCCATTCCCATCCCCCGTTATCGCCCAGCTCCACCACCGTCTCGCAGGTTTCGCCCGAGCCCCAGGAGTCCGTAGGGCCGTTGGATTTCCTACCCTTTGGGTACGGGAGTTCCTGGACGCCCTGGAAAGCACCCCGAACCTGGAAACGGAGATCGTGGGCGGGAGGAACTCGGGGCTTTCGGTGAGCTACCGGCGGGGCGGGGGCGGGTGAGGCGGGGGCGAAAGGCAGAGGGTTGCGGTGGGTGATTCCCGAGCAGGGACCCAAATCCAGCAGGGGTCGCGGCTATGCTCTTCCCAACTCGGAGGGCCACCAGGGTGGATCCCATGGTGGCCCTCCGCGTGGAGTTACCTGTTCCGCCCCGCCCCTGTGCGAAGAAGATGCGGCTCTTCGGTCAAGTCCAGATCCCCCAAGAGGCCTTCATCGC
>CBDUAX010000440.1:0-4511 GCA_965365235.1 uncultured bacterium | reverse complement strand
CATGAAGTAGCGGTCCTCCGGAACCAGCAGTGGGCCCCAGTTGTCACGGGTGGGGTTGTATGACCCGTTGGAGGACCCGGGTAGGAGATACTCCTCCTGCCAGGGCATCCAGGGATGAGCGTCATCCCGGGTATCGGTGTGCTGGACATAGGGTTCTTCAAGAGCCTCGCCATTCACATAGAAGACCTTGTCCCGCATCTCGACCGTGTCGCCGGGTAGCCCCATCAACCGCTTCACCAGCTTCATGTCCTCCTCATGGGGCGGATCGAAAACGAGGATGTCCCCCCGCTCCAGTTTCGAATAGCCCGGGATGCGCATGGAGGTCATGGGGACCTGGCTACCCACCGCCGCCCGGTTGACCAGGAGGAGATCTCCCACCAGGAGGGTTTCTTCCATCGATCCGGAGATGATGACGAAGGTGTGAACCAGGAAGGTGCGGAGGAAGAAGAAGAGAACCAGGGCCACCACGATGGATTTGGTCCATTCAAGGAGGGCGTTCTCCTCCCGGCCTTTCTCGCCTTCTCCCTCGCCTCGGGTCTTCGCCGAGTCCTCGGCCCCTTCCTTCCCGGGATCCTTTCGGCTTTTCCCGCCGCGGTAACGTTCCTGGTTCTTCGCCATGCCTGAGACCCTATGCAGTTGGTTTGCGTCCCTCGGGGCGGTGCACCGAAGGTCTGATCCCTCAATCTAGCCACTTCCAGCCGAATCACGGGCAGGGAGAAAGCGCCGTGGATCCCACCAAGGACCGTCTTCGGTCGCCTCTGCCCCAGCTTCGGCCGGGAGGGACCAGTCACGACCCAAGCGAACTGTTACGTCCACCAGGAGAGTCGAGTCGGGCTCGGCGAGGACCTGGTGAATCCCCAGGACCTCGGCCACCGCCCTTGCCACCTCTGCCCTACCCACTCGATCCATCACTACGGACGGCCCCTCTGAGAAGTTTTCGGCGTTCCCCCAGTATACCACATCCAAACCGTGTTCCCTCAGAGCCCCTGTGGCCTCTCGGGCGACGCCGGCGGTGCCCCCGGCGTTTAGAACCTCGACCCGGACCCTGCCCTGGAACTCGAACGGGTCGGGTCCGGCCCGGCGCCCCGGTCCCTGTGGCCACCACTGGGCCAAGGAGGATCCCAGGAGCACCCCCACACCCACCAGAACCAGAAGGAGGACTAGAGCTCGGAGGCGCTGGCCCATGCCTCTCCCCCCGCGGCCATCCGGTTCCAGAAAGCCACCGTTTCGTGCCGTAGCGGCCGGCCGCGGGCAACCAGATGGAGCACCCTGGCCTCGAGGATCTCTCGGACCACCGCATCCAACTCCCGGGGGGCTCGCTCGCGGAGCTCGTGCCGCCACTCGTCCCTGAGCTTCCTGCCGGGCTCGAGGAAGTCCGCCGCGAAGAGCGCCATCCCCAGAGTGCCGAACTCGGCGGAGCCCACGGTGTGGAATGCGATGGCATGGAGGAACTCTTCGTCGCCGACCCCCTCAGACCTCAGCCGCCAGGCCGCCGCCGGGCCATGGAGGACTTTTCCTGGCAGATCCCGAAATCCAGACGCCACGCGAGTGCGTAGCAGGCCCACATCTTCGTCCCTGAAGGCGTCGTGAAGGTAACCAGCGGCGATCCAGCGCTGTCGTTCCCTGGGGTGTTCATCTCGTTCTTTCGCCCACGAACCCAAAAGCTTCGCGACTCGCTTCATATGCTTCCGCCGGCCCGAGCCGGCAACCGCCCAGTCTGGGAGCTTCCCGCGGGAGGCAGCCCTGACGAGGGGGTGAAGGGGATCAGGTTTTTTTTTGGTCTCAGCCGCCAATGGGTTCAACCCTCGAGGATATGGTTGTCGATAAGTCGGGTGGTGCCGCACATGGCCGCCACGGCCACCACCGCTCCAGGGGGGACGGGATCGACGGGTTGAAGGGTGTCAGGGTCCACGATCTCGCAGTACTGAAGCTGGATACCAGGGCGCCGAGAGACGATAGAGCGAACCCGAGCCTGGAGGGCAGCGTGGGAGCGTTCGCCCCCCGAAAATGCCTCCTGAACGGACGAGAGTCCGTTGAACAGTGCCAATGCATCTTCCCGTTGGTTACTGGAAAGGAGGACGTTTCTGGAGCTCATGGCCAGACCGTCGGCTTCCCGGATCACGCCCCCTGTCCGTACCTCCACACCAAGCTCCAGGTCCCGGACCATGCGGCGGATCAGAACCGCCTGCTGGAAATCCTTCTGGCCAAAGACCGCCAGCTCCGGACGAAAAAGGCCAAACAACCGGGCCACGACCGATAGCACCCCTCTAAAATGGCCCGGGCGGAACGCGCCGCACAGACGATCACCCAGGGGTCCCGGATCGACGGACACGAGGGGGTGGCCGTCTGGGTACATCTCCTGGACCGACGGGTGGAAAACCAGGTCCACGCCGCGCTCTTCCAGGAGACCCAGGTCTCGGTCCAGATCTCGTGGGTAGCGGTCCAGATCCTCACCCGCGCCAAATTGAAGGGGGTTGACGAAGATGGAGGTGGCCACGAACCCGGTCCGGTGGCGGGCGAGATCAACCAGCGAGAGGTGTCCCTCATGCAGGTACCCCATGGTGGGGACCAGGCCGACGGACTTCCCCTCGCCCCTCCCAGCCTCCAGAGCTCTGGAAAGATCAGCCCGCGTACAGATCAGCTTCACGAATCGTCGGAGAAGGAGTGTTCGGGTCCAGGATACTCGCCCCCCCGGACCTCATCCACATAAGCGGAGAGAGCCTTTCGGGTCTCGGATGCGAGATCTCCGAACTGTTTGAGGAATTTCGGCCGAAATCCAGGGTTGAGGCCCAGGGCATCATAGAGGACCAGGACCTGACCGTCGCAAAAAGCCCCGGCCCCAATCCCTATCGTGGGGATCGTGAGAGACTCGGAGATCCCCTTGGCCAGGACGGCCGGAACCAGCTCGAGCACCATCCCGAAACAACCCGCATCCTCAAGGGCAAGTGCCTGTGCGCGAAGTCGTTCCGCCGCTGCCGCCTCCCTCCCCTGGACTCTATACCCGCCGAGGGCATGGACGGACTGGGGGGTCAATCCAAGGTGTCCCATGACGGGAATCCCAGCCTGAACAAGGGCCTCAACAGTCCGGCAGGTGGCGGCGCTTCCTCCCTCCAGCTTGACCGCCTCCACCCCCGTCTCCTTCAAGACCCTCCCAGCATTCCGAAGGGCGTCCTCCGAGGAGACCTGGTAGCTGAGGAAAGGCATATCCAACACCATGAAGGTGTCGGGAGCCCCTTTTCTGGCGGCCTTCGCATGGTGGATCATCTCCTCCAGCGTAACCGGGATCGTAGAGGCGTACCCCAAGACGATCTGGCCCAGAGAATCACCGATGAGGAGGATGTCGACCTCCGCTTCCTCCACGTACCGGGCAAAGAGAAAATCGTATGCCGTCAGGGCCACGATGGTCTCGCGGTTCCGCTTCATCTCCAGGAACCGCGTCACAGACCCTCGGGGTTTTCGAGCTTCGGTTTCGGTGGACACGTGAGCTTCCCTCTCGTGGGCCCAAACTCTTGAAAGGTACCCAGTTGGCGAGTAACAGCCTCGAAGGTTAGAAACGATGCCTGGGGGTGTCAAACACACCCCCTATTCCCACTGTCGTACTGGAAAACATACCTTCCTTCCATGGCCATGATCTGGGACGCCCCCCTTGTTTCCGCTTTGGCGGACGAGCTCAAAACCGTTCTTGTGGGAAAACGCCTGCGGGGGCACACCTTCCGGTGGGAAGAGAGGGAGCTAGCCCTCCACTTCGAGAACGGGACCCTGACCTGGCGACTACACCCCCGGCAGGGATGGGTGACCTTCGACTCGGAGGGCGGGGTTCCAGAGGACGCTCGCCCCCTCTCGGCCACGGTCACCGAGATCCTGGCCGCGCCCGACGAACGGGTCCTCGAAATCCATCTCTCTCGGTCACGAGGCCGGGTCCGCTCCTTGCGGATCGTAGTGGAGTTGATGAGCAACCAGTGGAATGCGCTCCTACTGGACGATTCCGATTCCATCCGGCACCTGCTTTGGACCCGGCACCTGGATCAGAGATCCCTTTCGGTGGGCCAACCCTACCGACCCCCTCCTCCCTCGAGCCGCATGGGCACCGTCACCCGGATCGGCCTCGGGGATTGGCACGAGCTTCTGGAGGGCAAGGAGCCTGCAGAAGCCAGGAAGGTCCTGCTGCAGCAGGTGGCCTTCACCTCCCCCATCAATGTGGACCATCTCCTGGGGAACTCCCGCACCGATGGCCCTTCGGGATGGGATCCGGCCGGGGTACTGGAGGCCTGGGAGCGGCTCAAAAGGCCCGAGGAGAGGACCCCATGTGTCCTAGAAACAGGAAGAGGTCTTCAGCCCTATCATATTGTCCTGAATGGTCTTGAATATTCTACATTTCCGACTCTTCTAGATGCGATCCACGGAGCTTCGCTGCGGGTCGAGAAGGCAGCGGAGCCCAGCGGGGGCGTCGAGGCCCGTCTGGAGAGGGCTCTCCATCGGGCCCGGGGCAGGGTGAAAGGTCTGCGGCGGGA
>CBDUAX010000439.1:0-4515 GCA_965365235.1 uncultured bacterium | reverse complement strand
GAGGGGCAACGGCGGGGCCTGTTGGGAAAGGTGGACGCGTGGGTATCGGGCGGCCTGGATGCCCTTTCGGAAGGAACCCGTCAACGGTTTCGGCACGGGCCAGGTCCCGTGGGCGGGGGACGGCCGCCGGACGATCCAATTCCTTCAAGGGGGGTGGGGGAGATGGTGAGAGCCTTTTTCGGGGATATCCAACTGACGGTCCGGAGCCTTCTCCGGAAGCCACTCTTTGCACTCACGGTCATCCTTTCGCTGGCCATCGGTATCGGGGCCAATGCCTCCGTCTTTACTCTGGTGGACGGCCTTCTTCTCAAGCCCCTCCCCTACGATAAGCCAGAGGAACTCGTCATCCTCCAGGAGGAAAACACCATTCAGGGGTGGAATGGGGTCAGTGTCAGTCCTCTGAATGCCAGGGATTGGGCGGAACGTTCCCACGCGTTGGCAGCGGTGGCAACGTACTATCCACAGGACCAGACCCTCACCGGAGAAGGTCAGCCGGCTCTCCTTTCGGCCGTTCGGGTTTCCTCGAACCTGTTCGATCTCCTTGGGCGGGCTCCAGTCCTCGGCCGAGGGTTTTCCGACGATGAGATGGGCGTGGGCCGGGACAATGTGGCCGTCCTCACTCACGGATTTTGGCAACGTCAGTTCGGCGGGGCCCGTTCGGTACTGGGAAAATCCGTGGAATTGCAGGGTAAGCCCCGCGTCGTGGTTGGCATCTTGCCGGCCGGCTTCAAGTTCCTCAACGAGGAACCGGACCTCTTCCTGCCCCTCGATCTGGTTCCCACCGACCACGCAAGAAGCGAACACTTTCTGAAGGCGATAGGGAGACTGGCCGAGGGCTCAGGTCTGGAAGAAGCCCGGGCCGAACTGGACGAGATCGCCCTTCGACTAGCGGCGGAATACCCCGATTCGAACGAAGGCTGGAAGGTGCAGCTCAGCTCGGCGCGAGATGACATGCTTGGTCCTGCGGGGAGGTCCTCTGCCCTCGCTCTTATGGTGGCGGTCGGGTTCGTTCTCCTCATGGTTTGCGTGAACGTGGCCAATCTGGCTCTGGCGAGGGGGGAGCACCGCACCCGCGAACTGGCCGTACGAACAGCCCTGGGAGCCGGGAGAGGCCGCATCATGCTTCAGCTCCTTTCCGAAAGCCTTGTGTTGGCTTTCCTGGGTGGAGGACTCGGTCTCCTCTTGGCGAACTGGGGATACCGGGGTGTGGTGGCCACACTTCCCAACCACACTTCTCCCATCTTCCAGTTCGGGTTGAACGGATCGGTGGTGGCCTTTACCCTGGCCGCGACTCTCCTCTCCGCCCTCCTCTTCGGGACGGTTCCGGCTTTCCGCTTCAGCCGGTCCAGCGTGGGGGTGCTACGGGACGGAGGGCGGAGCGGGTTGAGCACTGCTGCATCCCGTTTCGGAAGCATCCTTGTGGTGATCCAGACGGCTCTCGCCCTCGTCCTCCTGGTGGGAGGGGGACTTCTTATGAAAAGGATCGCCGAGATGCGGAGCCGGGACCTCGGCTTCGACCCGGAAAACACCATCACCGTTCGCGTCTCACCCCCAGCGGCCGAGTATCCAGACGCTGACGATGTCGAGGCCTTCTGGAGTGCCGTGGAAGGCAGCGTGGCCCAAGCGCCGGGGGTTCTGGCGGTAGGCTCCACCCAGGTTCATCCGCTCATGGACGCCCACTGGGTTCGCACGGTATGGGTGGCGGGCCAGGACCAGGAACGGGATGCTCGCCTGACCTATGCCTCGGGGGGCCTCTTCGACGCACTGGGATTTCGCACGGTCGGGGGCCGCCCTCTTCGACGAGAAGATGATGCCGCCTCCTCCTCGGCGGCTGTGGTGAACGAAGCTTTCGTCCGAACCTACCTGGGGTCCGAAACCGATCCTCTCGCCGTCACCCTCGAGAATCCCTTCGACTCCCTGCCACCTACGCCCGTTGTGGGTGTCATTCAGGACGTCGTGGAGATGGGCGTGGATCGGCCTCCCGAGCCGGCCCTCTACCTCTCTTTTGCCCAGGCTCCCATTAGGCGCCGCTCCCTGGTGATCCGTACCGGTGGCCCGCCTGCTGCAGCCCTTCCAGCCATCCGAGCCGCCGTCTGGTCTGTGGACCCGAAGGTCCCTCTGGACCAGGTACAGACCCTCCGGAGCCAGTTGGACAACCATCTTGGTGGTTTCTCCGTGGTCGCCAATCTCATGGCGGTCTTCGCAATCCTATCCCTCTTCCTGGGGGGCCTGGGGATCTACGGGGTCACGGCCTACGCTGCCAGCCGGCGGACTGGGGAGATCGGCATTCGAATGGCGCTAGGAGCCGAGCAAGGCGATGTGGTGAGGATGGTGGTGAGCCAGGGCGGGAAACGGGCCTGTTTGGGTTTGGCGTTGGGTTTGGTCGCCGCCTTCTTCGTCTCCCGAGGCATTGGGAGTATCCTGGAGGGAATAGACTCGGGGGACCCCACGGTCTTCATCGTGGTCACGCTGATCCTGGCCTCGGTCTCCTTCCTCGCACTCTGGATCCCGGCTCGAAGGGCGTCCACGGTGAGTCCGGTAGCGGCGCTTGCCCAGGAGTGAGATGACCGGGCATCGGTCACCCCTCAGACCCGCCTGATCCTTTACCGATACCGACAGAGCCGGTGGCGGAGAGGGGACTACCGGCTCCGCCACTGCCCCCATCCAAGCATCGGTTCCCCTCGATAGGCGAAACCCAAGGAGCTGAGCTATCCTCGTGAGGGGGTGGCGACGGAAACGGAATGGCTCAGGAAATCCGGCTTCCCCAACGCCCGGAAACTCGAAGAAGATGCCCGTCAAGCATGCACGGACAGTAGCAAAGGCGTGCTAGACTTCGCCTTCGGATGTGACGTCGAGGGTGGTCTTTCTCCCGCGTTCCGGGTCCAGCGCAATGACGATCCGATGCCCTGAGCTACTCTCCACGGCTTGGAGTAGGCGGAGTTGAGCGATGCCCGGATGGCGTTCGAGTAGCTCCGCGGAGTTCGCGAGATTTCGCAAGGCGGCGCTTTCCCCCCGAGCCCTCTCCAGAGCCGCGAGACCCTGTTGCCGAGCTAGGATCACGTCGCTGTAGGCACCTCGGAGTCCAGCCCCCATCATGAAGTCACGAACCTGGACGGACCTGAGGGATAGCCCAATACCGCTGACCTCCTCCCCGGCGAGTTGGAGAATCGCCGTACCGATCTCTCCCCTCTCCGCAAGCGCTTCGTCAAGCTCTTTCGCGGCGACGACCTCCCTCAGACACAGTTGAAGACGCGAATAGAGCGCGGCCCCATATTCATCTATCTCTGTCAAAGCCATCGTCGGGTTCACGACCAAGTACTCGGCGACCAAACTCACCTTCAGAGGCACGCGGTCTGCGGTAAGGACCTCTTGCCCGGACACAATGAGCTGTTGTCTCCTGGAGTCGACTTTGACGAGCTCGTCGATCCTGGGACGAAGCCAGTACCGGCCCGGCCCTACTTCCTCTTTGAGGCAGCCCTTTCTGAAGCGGAGACCCCTCTCATATTCTTTGACGATTCGGGGCCGGGGCCAGAAAAGGCTCAGCGCCACAATTACTCCAATCGCAACTACGAACAGTCCAGCCAAGAGTAGTGTGTCCAACACCTGACCTCCGCGTTGCTCCACCCCCAGAGGACCCCGGCACATCGGCGGGGGTCTCAGCCCGCAGGGCCTCCGCGCCGTTTGCGTCGGACGCGGGTCCTCCGAGGATGAAGGTGTTGGGAGTCGAACCCAAGCGCTGTGAGGCGCGTCACCCGAGATGGGAGGGCTATGCGCAGAGACAAGGCAGCGATGCTACCGAGGCTGCATCCGATCTCCCGCCGGGATATTACCTCGGGAGAAGTCCTGGAGCCAGCAGGCAAGGACTAGCGGTTTGCGATTCTCTTTCGGGGCAGGTTGGCAGCGGATGCCGCGAGCCGGAAGAAGATGCGCCGGACGCTTGGTCGTCACCAGCAATCGGGTGTTGGGGCGCATTTGCCGCGCAGGGGCGCGCCCACGACTCAGCGGGGTTGCCCCAGCAACTCCCCCCGCAATGCCTCCGAAGCGTCCTTTTGCTCGATGATTTGGCTGAGGAGAAACTGACGGTAGGAAACGAGGTTGGTAAGCTGAGCACGGAACTCAACTCCTCGAAGGAGTGGTGGGGGGTCTATCACAGAGGTTACTCGGGGTCGGGCGCTGTCCACCAATCCATCGGAGGCCGTTTCTCCGGTGGGGAGGACCTCCGCCAGTTCGGCGACGGATACAAAGGGTGCCATGAGGTTGAAAACCGTGACGTTGTTGTCACAGTCGACCTCGTGAAGTGAGTGGATGAAGCGGCGCGATTCGTAGTGCGCCACGATCCTGCTCCGAAGCGCTGCGTCGCGGATGACTCCGAGGCGACCCGAGTTCCGAAGAGATACGTACTCCGCGTTGTTCTCGACGAACATGCTACATAATTGAACGGCGGTGAGGGCAAGGTTGACCGAGTCGGTCGGGGCATCGGCCGAAACGCCGCGCTGTAGGAGCCAGCTTCCCATC
>CBDUAX010000438.1:0-4521 GCA_965365235.1 uncultured bacterium | reverse complement strand
CCGGCTGGCCGAGCACCTGTTCCGGGCTGGCGTAACCCGGCGTCATCGGCCGGGCTCCCATCCGTGGTTCCCTGGACCAGGACCCCCGCCACCTCGGGCAGGTTGTAGGCCTCCTGGTCTTCCGGTACCACGGCAACGATGGAAACCCCCAGCCAGGCCCGGCGAACCCTTCCGTATTCGATGAGGTCTTCCATGACCCGGCCGGCCAGATCCACCGGGATGGCGAACCCGTATCCGGCATAGTACCCCGTGGGCGTCATGATGGCGGAATTGATGCCGACGACCTGGCCCCGAAGGTTCACCATGGGGCCCCCCGAGTTCCCTCGGTTGATGACGGCGTCAGTCTGGATGTAGTCCTCGATGGCGAAACCTGGATCCAGACCCGACTCCCCCTGATTCATCCGTAGTTCCTGTTGAATCAACCGGAGGGGTCTGCCCTTTGCACTGACGATTCCAGCGGTGACTGTGTAGGCCAGGTCACTGGGGTCTCCCCCGA
Organism: uncultured bacterium; assembly: GCA_965365235.1. GTDB lineage: Bacteria > Gemmatimonadota > Gemmatimonadetes > Longimicrobiales > Gaopeijiaceae > CBDUAX01. The sequence goes on along the minus strand of CBDUAX010000438.1, from coordinate 4,025 downwards.
AACCGGGGTTCCCGATGGCCAGGACCCACTCACCGACCCTCAGCTCCTCCGACGTCCCCAGGCTCACGAAAGAGAGTCCGTCCTGGGGGATCTTGATCACGGCCACGTCGGTGGTCGGATCGGTTCCCACCAATTCAGCTTCGAAATAGCGTCCGTCCAGGAGGTACACCCGGATATTGTCGGCGTCCCCAACAACGTGGTCGTTCGTGAGGATATACCCGTCCTGCGAAATGATGAACCCGGACCCCCCGCCCAGGCTGGGCACCTCGGGGTGGTCCTGCATATCCTGGCCATCGGGAAGGTTGAAGAAGCGCCGGAGATCCTCAGGCATCGGCTGGCTGGGAGAGCGGACCCGACGCACGGAGGTCACCTCGATCCGGACCACCGCCGGCGTAACCGACTCCGCCACACTTGCGAAGGCATCGCTCAGGTCCAGGGCAGGACGGATGGCCTCTTCACTCACCTGTGGGGCTTCGGTGATGGTGGGCATGGCGTAGGTCGGGCCAGTCCAACCCAGGCCGGAAGCCAGGCCCAGCCCTCCTACGACTCCGATGGCGATGGTCACGATGACTCGGGCTTTTGCCCGCAGTGGATCAAACATCGAAAAGCTCCCTGATCGTTCGATTGAATCTCTCGTTGGTTGCCCGGCCTTTTGGGCCCCGGCATAAGGACCTTCTACCCGTCTGCAGCGGTGGAGGGTCCGAAGAGGGATCCGGTGTAGACTGGAGAGAAACCCTCCGTCCCTCCCGTTTTGCTGGGATGATCCAAGGGCGGCCGACCGTTGCCTGGCCGACCGCCCCGAGATCCCTCATACGGACCGTCGGCGGGGTGCCCCCGCCGTGAAGGAGTCGACTTCCTACTTTTCCTCGTCCACGATCTCGTAGTCGGCCTCCACCACTTCTTCGTCCTCGGAGGCGCTATCCCCCTCCTGGGACGTCTCGGCATCGGCTCCGGCATCACCCATGTCGCCCATGTCCCCCTCCGCCGGTCCGGCCTCGGCTGCCTGGGACTGGTACATCTCCTGCCCGGCAGCGCTGAACGCTTGCATCAGCTCGTCCCGGGCCTGGTTGATGATGCCCGTATCGTCCCCCTTGAGGGCTTCCTTGGCCTTCTCCACGGATTGGTTCAGGCGTTCCCTGGTGTCCTCGGAAACCTTGTCGCCCCACTCGCCCGAGTCCTTCTCAACCTGATAGACCAGTGAGTCCAGCTGATTCCGGGCCTCGACCTTGGCCTTCCGCTCTTCGTCGTCGGCGGCGTGGGCCTCGGCGTCCTTCACCATCTTGTCGATCTCCGAATCGGAGAGTCCGCTGGAGGCCTCGATGCGGATCTTCTGCTCTTTCCCGGTGGCCCGGTCCTTCGCCGAAACATGGAGGATCCCGTTGGCGTCGATGTCGAACGTCACCTCGATCTGAGGCATGCCCCTGGGTGCCGGCGGAATCCCGGTGAGTTGGAACTTCCCGATGGTCTTGTTGTCCATGGCCATCTTCCGCTCACCCTGCAGCACATGGATCTCCACCGTGGTCTGATTGTCTTCCGCAGTGGAGAAGACCTCCGCCTTTTTCGTCGGAATCGTGGTATTCCGCTCGATGAGGGACGTCATCACCCCGCCCAGAGTCTCGATGCCGAGGGACAGTGGGGTCACGTCCAAAAGGAGCACGTCTTTCACGTCTCCAGCCAGCACACCACCCTGGATTGCTGCCCCAACCGCCACGACTTCGTCCGGGTTCACCCCTCGGTGCGTGTCCTTTCCGAAGAACTCCTTCACGATCTCCTGGACCTTGGGCATCCGAGTGGAGCCACCTACCATCACCACTTCGTCGATCTGTTCTTTGGAGAGTCCGGCGTCTGCCAGTGCTTTCTCCATGGGCGGGATCAAGCGCTGCATCTCGGCATCCACCAACTGCTCGAGCTTTGCCCTGCTGAGAGAGTAGTTGAGGTGCTTCGGACCGTCCTGGGTGGCCGTGATGAAGGGAAGGTTGATGTCGGTCTGCATGGTGGAGGAGAGCTCCATCTTGGCCTTCTCTCCCGCCTCCTTGAGCCGCTGAAGAGCCATGGCATCCTGAGAAAGATCGATCCCCTGATCCTTCTTGAACTCCGCCACCAGCCACTCGATGATGCGCTGGTCGAGATCGTCGCCCCCCAGGTGCGTGTCGCCGTTGGTGGACTTCACCTCGAAGACGCCCTCGCCCAACTCCAGGATGGAGATGTCGTAGGTTCCACCACCCAGGTCGAAGACCGCGATCTTCTGGTCTTCCTTTTTGTCCAGACCGTAAGCCAGGGAAGCCGCCGTCGGTTCATTGATGATCCGAAGAACCTCCAGGCCGGCGATCTTCCCGGCGTCTTTTGTAGCTTGCCGCTGGGCATCGTTGAAGTAGGCCGGCACCGTGATGACGGCCTGACTGATCTTCTGACCCAGGTAATCCTCCGCCGTCTGCCGCATCTTCTGGAGGATCATTGCCGAAATCTCGGGGGGGGTGAAGGTCTTCCCGGCGTTGGGAAGGCTCACCTGTACCCGGTCCTGACCGTCGGCCGTCACCTCGTAGGGCACCAGCTTCTTCTCGTGGGTGACCTCGGAAGCCTTTCGTCCCATGAACCGCTTGATGGAAAAGACTGTGTTTCTGGGGTTCGTAATCGCCTGCCGCCTGGCGACCTGTCCAACCAGTCTCTCGTTGTCCTTGGTGAAGGCCACCACCGAGGGCGTCGTCCTACCCCCTTCAGAGTTGGGGATAACGACGGGCTCCCCACCTTCCATGACTGCCACCACGGAATTGGTGGTTCCCAGGTCGATCCCGATTACCTTGCCCATTTCAGCTCCTTGTAAGCTGGCTTGTTGTCCTTGGTGCCTCCCGCCAGGAGGCCCGTATCTTGAAACAGTATCTGGGAAAGCAACCTCCATGCCGTGGTTAGGGGGGAAATCCGAAGCAGATTCACGCCAAAAAGGCGGGTTTCTACCCTATACCCGCCTGTTTGGCAGGACTCCGGCCCTTTCGCTCCCTTTTCGCCTGAGGATCCATGTTCCCCCTCTATGACGACAACCCCACCGAGATCTTCCCTTTTGTCACCCTCTTGATCATGGGGGCGTGCATTGCGGTCTGGGTCCTGGTCCAGGGTGCGGGGTTCTCGCCGGAAGTCCTCATGGGTTCGGTCTGTGCCTTTGGCGCCATCCCCGCCGAGATCACCTCTGGCCTGCTGGAGTCTTCAGGAAGGATGGCTTCCGACCCCCAGGGGGTGTGCCGGTTGGGTGGGCTGACCTGGTCAGCCCTTGGGTCGTCCATGTTTCTCCACGGAGGCTGGATGCACCTGGTGGGGAACCTCTGGTTCCTCTGGATCTTCGGGAACAACGTGGAAGACTCCATGGGTCATGGGCGATTCCTGGTCTTCTATCTCCTCACGGGCCTCCTGGCCGCCGGTGCCCATGTGGCATCGGCGCCCGATTCCGCTCTGCCCATGGTGGGAGCATCCGGGGCAATCAGCGCCATCATGGGGGCCTATCTGGTCCTCTACCCCCGAGCCCGGGTCCATACCCTCCTCATCATCATCATCCTGATCCGGATCGTCCCGATTCCGGCTTGGTTCTTCCTCCTCTTCTGGTTCGGCCTGCAACTCGCCTCCTCCTCACTCCAGCTTCCCGGCGGGGGGGGTGGGGTAGCCTTCTGGGCCCACATCGGAGGCTTCCTGGCTGGAGTGGTCCTGGTGAAACTCTTTCAGAATCAGGTCCTGGTTCAGGCAAAAAGGACCGGAGTGGTGGTTGGCCGGAGTGAGCTGAGGGGAGGGGGGTGGTGGTAGGCAGGGGCCCTTCGGGCCATATTGCACCGGTTTTCCATCTTTGAGGACCTGCCGCTGGATCTGGATTCGGGCCGATGTGTTATCCTGGCCCTGGAGCCTGGGCCAGCCACCTCAATCACCGCGCCCGGAGCGTTGACGACGATCCGGAAAGGAGTTCCCTCGGGATGAAGAGACCGGCATTCCCTCTTCTGGCACTCTGGGCCGTAGCCCTGGTTCTCTTGGGGACCGGGGTGGTTTCC
>CBDUAX010000437.1:0-4523 GCA_965365235.1 uncultured bacterium | reverse complement strand
CTCTCAGGACGGCAAGGTCGAGAGGTCGAATACGATAGAAAGCGCCCGGGGCTCATGGAGGTGGCCCCGGGCGTTTCTTGTTCCAGCAGAACGCACCAATTCCCTGCCCACACCTCCGGGCTAAAAGGCCTCAGAGAGGGAAGGTGCCCGCCCCGCCAAGCTGGAAGAGACGAAAAGGCGCGGCGGGCGATAGGTTTGTCAGGTTGCTACTCGGTCCTTCAGCCCTTTTCCGGCCTTGAAGGTCGGATAGGTCTTCGCCTCGAGCATCATTTCTTTGCCCGTGGCAGGGTTCCGACCCATGCGCGCGGCGCGGCGCTTGGTGTCGAATGTGCCGAAGCCGGTGATGCCTACGCCCCGACCTGCGTCGAGCTCGACTGCGATGATCCCCTTGCCCGGGGTGGTGTCGAAAATCGCATTCACGACATCCATCGCCTTCGCCTTCGACAGGTCACACTTCTTCGCCAGCTTCTCCGCCATTTCAGTTTTGTTCATCAGATTCTCCTAAGGGGTTCGAGGACGGTCTCTTCCTGTTCACACTGATATGCTTGACCCCCGGTGTGTTGATCAGGGGCGATGGCTGAATCTAGGATCTGGTAATACTCCCGAGCCCGATCAGCGTTTCCTAACGGAGGTAGTATTTTGATTTGGATTCCCGGATCCGTGAAGGGATCGAGAGAAATCACACCAATTAGGTAATGTCCTCGGGCTCATACCACAAGCGGGTTCAAAAAAAAAGTTTGGGAATCCACCTGCGGTTCGGGCGCGTTCCAAGAATCTCGAGGGGCCCAGCCGGCCTTCGAGATCGAGGGCTCGCATCCGCAAGATACCCATCTCCCCCACCTGAAATAAAGGGCAAACTTCGAACCCTCCTTCTTCCCCTCCACCCCTTGGCCTCCTTATTCGCGACTCGGCATCTCCTTGATGTACAGATCCTGCTGCGGGAAGGGGATGGTGATTCCCGCCTCTCCGAACCGCTTATACACTTCACAGTTCAGCTCGTGAACCACCAGCCCCCTTTGGGCCGGATTCTCGATCCAGCAGAGAAGATCGAAGTCCAGACTCGAAGCGCCAAAGGTACGAAACCGGGCCCTCGGTTCCGGAGTCTCCCGGGTGAGGGGATGGTCGTTTCCCACCTGAAGGAGAACCTCCATGACCTTGTCGATATCGGACCCGTAGGCCACTCCTACACTGACACGAATGCGGTAGCGATCCTGGACACCCGAGGCCTCGTTGACGATCTTCGCCGCCCCCATAACTCCATTTGGGATAGAGACTTCCACGTCATCTCTGGTGAGAAGACGGGTGCTCCTCAACCCGATGTGGGTAACCTCCCCGCGCTCCCCGCTGTCCAGAATGATGTACTCCCCGATTTGGTAGGGTCGGTCGGCCAGGATCGCCACCCCTGCGAACAGGTTCGCCAGGGTGTCCTGAGCCGCGAAGCTGAGGGCCAGTCCGATGATTCCGGCCGACGCGATCAGCCCCGTGACATCGGCGTCCCAGGCCATCAGGATGCCATACACACCCGCCACGAAGAGGAGAACCGCCACGGCGTTCTTGAAGAGGGGTTCTGTGGACTGCTGTACGAATTCGAAACGTCCTTCCCAGCCTCGCATGGCGCTGAAGGTCAACTGAGACACCCTGAGCCCAAAGATGAACCAGACCAGGATGAGGATTGTCTTGACTACAGCCGTGGTAACCAGGAGAAGGTCAGGGGGGAGATCGAACTCGTAGACGGCCAGGACGAGGCCGATCAATGCCACCGTGGCGAAGATCGGGCGGTGAAGTACGGAGAGCAGCTGATCGTCGAAGTGGGTCTCGGTTTTGGCGACGAGGCGCCGGACGATGCCGGTGATGAGCCGGTCGACGAGGCCCGCCAGGATCACGAAAACCAGGATGGTCTGGAGCGCCCGAGCCCAGGGGTAGGGCTCGAGGAACCCATTCCAATCGCGGAGTACCTGAGGAATACTGTCCATGCTTCAAGTTCCTTTGGGAAACGTCCCTACGTCTTCAGGCCAGGTGACCTTCAGCCCCATTCATCGGCTCCGGACTACACTTTCGATCGCCTCACCCAGATCCTTCGTCCCCGCTGTCCCTCCCATGTCCCGGGTCAACACCCCCCCATCCTCCAGAACCTCTTCAATGCCGGATTCGATGGCCCGGGCCGCATCCATCTCCCCCAGATGCTCCAGCATCATAGCCCCGGACCAGATCTGCCCAATGGGGTTGGCAAACCCCTTCCCTGCGATGTCCGGAGCCGATCCATGGACCGGCTCGAACATGGACGGATACTCCCCTCCCGGGTTGATGTTCGCCGACGGGGCGATGCCGATGGTCCCGGCCACAGCGGGCCCCAGGTCAGATAGGATGTCTCCGAAGAGGTTGCTCCCCACCACCACGTCGAACCAATCCGGGTGTAGCACGAAGTTGGCCGTCAGGATATCCACATGGAATTGATCGGTCCGTACCCCGGGATACTCCTCCCCCAGGGCCCGGAACCGTTCATCCCAGTACGGCATGGTATGGACGATCCCGTTGGACTTGGTGGCCGAGGTCAGGTGTTTTTTGGGCCGCTTGGCAGCCAAGTCATAGGCAAACCGAAGAATCCGGTCCACCCCCCGACGCGTAAAGATGCTGAGCTGTTCTACTCGCTCGTCCTCGGTTCCCTCATGGAAACGGCCACCCGCCTCTGAATACTCGCCTTCGCTGTTCTCCCGAACCACCAGGAAGTCGATATCCTCGGGCCCCCGGTCCCGGAGGGGGGTCGGCACACCCGGCATGAGGCGTACCGGCCGAAGGTTCACCCACTGGTTCATCTCCCGGCGGATGGGGATCAGGAGACCCCAGAGAGAGACATGGTCCGGAACCCCTGGAAACCCAACGGCCCCCAGGAAGATGGCGTCGCGGTCTCGGATCGAGTCCAGGCCATTGTCCGGCAAGAACGCTCCCGTTCTCTGGAAACGGTCGCATCCCCAGTCCCGCTCGTCCCAGCGGAAGGTGATTCCGAAGCGGGAGCCCGCGGCCTCCAGCACGCGTATTCCTTCCGGGACCACTTCGGTCCCGATCCCGTCCCCCGGGATCACAGCGATCGTGTATTCCGCCACCACCTTCTCCTCTTGTCGAAAAGGTCCGGGGCCTCCCCCGGAACGATGAGATACCTCAGACTCCATGATCCTGAATAAAGCGGCCGGTGGCAATCAGGGCGACCCCGGGAAAACCTTCGGTCCCGGGCCACCACTCCTTCTTGCGGCCAGACCATGGGGTCCGCAGCTTCCAATCTCATCCCCGAGGGAACGTCATCCAGGACAGGAACCGACCACCATGAGCCCGCGCCCGAGACCCACCGGAATACCCCTTTTGGCTATCTCACTCTTCCTTCTTGGGTGCGGGGGGGGCGACCACCAACCCGAGGGCCCCCTGGGGACCCCCACTCTCAGAGAGGCCCTCTTCGATTCCATCCTGGCCTGGACCGCCGACCGGGCCGCCTTTTCCCCTGCCAAGAACGAGGCGCTGGACTTCGACCCCCTCCAGGAGATGGCTACCCTCCGGGACGACGTGGTCAACGCCAGCTCCCAGGAGGAGCTTTACTATGCCCTCCTCCGCCTGAGCAACGCTCGCCGGGACCGGCACCTCTCCGTGGCTCTGGTGCCCGGAGGCCTCTCCCTGGATTACGAGGCAGGCCTGCCGACATGGGACCGAGAGGCCCCGGCCGCCCCCACGGTGGCACCGGTTCGCATCCTGCCCGAGTACGGCGGCCCCGAAGCTTTCTATTTCATCGCCGACGTGGCACGGGCGGTGCCCCTCCCCATCCCCCCACCTACGCCGGGGGACCGAGTCGTCTCTGTGAACGGGAGCCCGGTGGCCGAGTTCGAAGCCTTCGCCAGGGCCTACATCCGACACTCCAGCGTGGCCGGGTTTCGTTGGAAGGTGGCGGAAGCGATGTCGCAGAACACGGCCTTGTTCCCGCCGGCCTATCGGGGGGAGGCCCTGATACTGGGCTTGGAGAAGGCCGACGGCTCTACCGTGACGGTATCCCTACCCTGGCTGGATGCCAACGGCCTCCAGTGGTTCAACCGAACCGAGCCCCGCTATCCCGGGTTCACCCAGGAATGGTCCACGCCGACCTACGACCTCTTTCTTCCCGACGACGGAAGGCGGGTGGTCCTCCTCCGGTGGCACCGATTCTCGGCTTCCCTCATCGAAGATGTGGACCGTCTGACGGAGTTCGCTCAGGCCCAGGGGCTGTTGGACAGGGCGGTGATCTTCGATGCCACCCGAAGCGGAGGCGGATCTCTCGGGGCTTACGCCGTGCAGCGGATCCAGCCCCGGCCCTTCAAGACCACCTTCGGCACCCTCCAGATCTCCGACATCATCGAGGACTTTGTGGCTGAACGCCGAGAGGCGTTTCAGAACCGGCGAGTCTACGACGGGGAGGGGCCGGAAACCGTGGACGACGGGACCTGGTTGATGGACTGGCTGGAGAACGAGGTCCTGGAAGATCTGGCTCAGAGCCGGGAGGTGACGGA
>CBDUAX010000436.1:0-4525 GCA_965365235.1 uncultured bacterium | reverse complement strand
ATTATGAGTGCCGAATTATAAAACACCGAAACTCGGCGCGGCGTCCCCGCCCCCAGTGGCCCCTTCCCGAATGGTGACGGGCCGATCCATCCCAAACCAGACCGCCGCCATGAGGTTCGGGGTAAAGCCCATGAACCAGACGTCGGTCCCATCGTTGGTGGTTCCGGTCTTCCCCGCCGCCGGTACCTCGTATGGGAGGTCTCCACGTACCCGGACGGCGGTGTAGCCGGTTCCCCGTGCCACCACGTCTTGGAGCATGGAGACCATCACCCGGGCCGTCAAAGAGTCCAGGACCTGAGTCCGTTCGGGCTGGGGCTGCCAGAGAACCTCACCCTCAGGACTCACCACCTTCAGGATCGGATTGGGACGGACCCGAGTCCCAAGGGTAGCAAAGGTCGAATAGGCCTCGGCCATCTGGAGGGGGATGATCTCCGCAGCGCCGATGGCCGTGGAAGGGAAACGCTCCACTTCGGTGCGAATGCCCATCCGCTGGGCGGTTTGCGCCACCGTTTCCAGGCCGACCTCCAGCCCGAGCTTGATGGCGATCATGTTCACCGAGCGACGGAGCCCTTCCCGAATGGTGATCGGCCCCAGGAAGTCCTCGGTGAAATTGGACGGTTTCCATTCCTCCCCGCTCTGCTGTGGCAACACCACAGGGGCGTCCACGATTACGTGTGAAGCGGGGATCCCGCTGGCCAGGGCCGAAGTATAGACAAACGGCTTGAAGGAGGACCCAGCCTGCCTTTGGGCCTGGGTCGCGCGGTTGAACTTGGATTGACGGAAGTCCCTCCCTCCGATCATGGCCCGCACGCCCCCGGAGTGGGGATCCAGGGCGATGAAGAGACCCTGCAGGTAGGGGGTCTCACCCGTCTCGAAGACGTCCGTTTGCTCGATGAACTCCTCGTAAAGGGGATGTTCGTATCCGGGCCGAGCTTCAATTTCCGCCCATCCCTCGGCCATAGAGAGCTGAGCTGCAGCCTGCATGTCCAGGTCCAGGGTGGTGTAGACCAGTAGGCCTCCGCTGTAGAGCTGATCGCCAAACCGATCGTCCAGCATCTGTCGGACCCACTCCTGGAAGTAGGGGGCGAGGCCCTCTCTGGCCTCGGCCTGGGAGTCGGGCAAGGGCCACTGCCTCCACTCCTCCCCTTCCTCCTCGGTCAGGTACCCCTCATCCACCATTGCCCGGAGAACCTGATTGCGGCGTCCCAGAGCATTCTCAGGTTGCTTGAAAGGATTGTAGTAAGCGGGACGGTTGGGGATGGCGGCAAGGAGCGCCGCTTCTGCAACGTTCAGGTCGGTGGCGTTCTTTCCGAAGTAGTTTCGGGAGGCCGTCTGGATGCCGTACCAACCTCGGTCGAAGTTGATCTGGTTGATATAGGCTTCCAGGATCTGGTCTTTCTCGTAGGTCCGTTCCAGAGCCAGGGCGACCTGGAGCTCCTTGAGCTTTCGGGTGATCCGCCTCTCGAACCCAATGGATTGGGTGAACATGTTCCGGGCGAGCTGTTGCGTGATGGTGCTACCACCCCCGGCCCGGCGGTTCAGGAGCCTTCCCATCCCGGGAATTCGAACGATGGCGGCCCGAAGGATCCCTTTGATCTTGAAGCCCCCGTGATTGTAGAAGTCATTGTCCTCAATGGCTACGAAAGCCTGGGGTACAAACTCAGGTAGCGTGCTGATGGACATCGGAGTCCGCCGCTCGAGACCGATCTCCGCGATCAACCGCCCGTCATGACTCAGGAGCTTACTGGTCTGCTCCGGTTCCCAGGTCGTGATCTGAGCGATGGAGGGGCAGTCGAAGCAGAGGTTCCGCCAGCTGCCCAAGATTCCACCCAGGGCACCGAAGGCGAAAAAAGCGGTGACCAGAAACAGGATGTGGGGGAGCCGAATCTTCCCCGCACTCGAGGAGTCCGGATTATTCTGGGAGCTTTCTCTGTTCTCTGACATACCTACCCACCCGGTGGTCGGGGGTTTTCCCCTGGGGGAGAGGAAGGGGATCGGTCCAACGCTCCTCGGCGGCAACTCTCATGCCTCGGTGTCCTACCCCGGGGGACGAGGCCGGATCCCGCCGTCTCGGGCCGCATTCCGAGGAAAGGAAACCTTCGGCACTGGAGGAAAAGATCAGGAGAATCCCAAGGACCAAAGGGCTTTCCGGCCGGGGGTTTCCCGATGAGGTTCATCCACCTGAGCCCGGGAAGCATCAAGGGAGATCAAGAAACCGGAAGGACATACGCGGGTGACCGCTGGGAGTTTGCGCACCATTCCGCTGCATGGCGACCCGGTTCAATTCAACCCCAAAGGGTCTTGGTCCCCTTGGTGGAGGATTCCCGATCTCTGGTTGTGGGTCCTGGATCGTCGGTTTCTTCAAAAACGAACGGAGGTCCCCGAGGGTTGACCCGGGGATCGCCATTTGGCAGTCTTGCAGGTCGTCTGGGCCTGCCGTCCGTGATGTCTGAGGCCGGTGGCCGGTTCGGGGAAGTGTTGATCCCTCGGTCTCGAGAGTCCATTCATGAAACAGAATCCCGATCGTGTCGAAAAGCCCTGGGGCTATGAACTCATCTGGGCTCACACCTCTCAGTATGTGGGGAAGATCCTTCACGTGAATGCCGGTGAATCCCTTTCCCTCCAATACCATGAAGTGAAGGACGAGACGATCTTCCTCTTCTCTGGGGAGATGAAGTTCTGGGCCGGACCCTCGGTGGAAGCCCTGGAGTTGGTCCCCCTTAGCGCTGGTGAGGCGTTCCGAGTCAAACCGGGCACAGTACACCGGATGGAGGCCGTCACCGATGTCGATATTCTTGAAGCTTCGACGCCCCATCTGGACGATGTGGTCAGGATCGAGGATCGCTACGGGCGCATTCCTGGCAGTTGATGAAGGGGTTTTCTGAACCCTCTGGATTCCGCTTCCGTGGCCCCAACTCTTCGCTTCGTCCCAACACTTGGACAGGCTCCAGTACCTATGACTCTTTTCGCCGCCGGGGCTCTGGCCCTGATGCTCTCAGCCTGCGGACAGCAGGTTCCCGATACTTCACTGGTCCTTTCCTCCGATCCGGCGTTGAGGACTCGGGTGGCGGAACTCCTGCCGGTCCTTGCAGAGCGGGCCGGGATGGAGCTCACCCACCCCATCCGGGCTGAACGCCGAACCCGGGAGGAGTTGGAGGGCTACCTCCGATTCAAGCTCGACGAGGAGCTTCCCCCGGAAGAGGCCCGGGTAAAAACCCGTAGTTACGCGCTTCTGGGAATGGTCCCGGAGGACCTGGACCTCAGGGATCTCCTCCTTTCGGTATATACGGAACAGGTCGCGGGTTTTTATGATCCGGACTCCACCGCCCTCTTTGTCATCGATGACATGGAGGTCGCCTTCCTGGAGACCGTCCTGGTCCACGAGCTGGTCCATGCCGTCCAGGATCAAACCGCGAATCTCGACTCCCTGACGCAGAAAGCCCGGGGGAATGATCGGCAGGTGGCGGCCCAGTCGGCCATTGAGGGGCACGCCACCCTGGTCATGCTGGAGCATATGGCCGAGGGCTTGAGAGGAGAGCCGGTGGACCTCTCGACCCTCCCGGATTTCTCACAGTCCATTCGCCCGGCGCTGGAGGCTATGAGGACCCAGTATCCTGTCCTGGCCTCGGCACCTGCCGTGATTCAGGAATCCCTTCTATTTCCCTACATCGAAGGCGCTTCTTTCGTGGCCGCCTCCTGGGAAAGCGCGGAGGGGCGACCCCCTCCTTTCGATGCCTTCCTGCCCCAATCTTCCGAACAGATCCTCAATCCCGAGCGGGGCCCCATGGCGCAGGAGGATCCCCCCACCGAGCTACGGCTCGAAGTTTCGGGAGGGCTTGCGGCCACGTACGGGAACACAATTGGTCAGATGGAGCTCCAGATCCTCATCGATGCCTGGCTCGGAGAGGGCAAGCGGCATCTGGCCCAGGGTTGGGATGGGGACCGATTTGTGCTGGTGGAGAGCCCAACAGGTGGAGAGGACGGGCTGGTCTGGGCCAGTATCTGGGACAGTGAGGTCCAAAGAGACGCCTTTGTGAACGGTCTGAGCCCTGGTCTCCACACGCCCCCGGCCCAAGCGACCCTGGTTGCGTTGGAGATCCTTGGCCGCCCGGGAGCCCTCCTGAGGGTCGGTGCGGGAAACGGGTTGGAGGTGGAGATCGTGGAAGGGAACGTGTACTAGGGGAGGGTACCCGGCTCCCTGGCCCGGAGAAGAACCGCTGCCCGGTTGCTGTAGAGGAATCCCCCGTCTGTCGAAGAGGAAACACAAACGTGCTGTTAGAGGATACGATCCAGGTCCAGGCAGGTGGACGGGCCCGAAGCTACCCCATCAAGGTTCGCAGCGGGATTCGAAAATCCCTCCCGCATATCGTCCCGGCTCACACGAAGGCCCACCGGTACGCGGTCATCTCTGACGACCGTGTGGCAGACCTCTATGCCATGGAGGTGGTGGAGGGTCTTCGTTCGGCGGCCCGAGAGGCACACCTGCTGACCTTCCCAGCCGGGGAGGCCTCCAAGACCCGGGAGG
>CBDUAX010000435.1:0-4544 GCA_965365235.1 uncultured bacterium | reverse complement strand
TGTGCACTCATGCGTTTCAGATACCTGAGGTAAAGGGCAACCGTTACGGCCCGACCCGAATCTCCAGCCAACGCCCCGCCTCTCCTCAACGAGAGGAGATGCCTCTCCACCGAACTGGAAATCTCTTTGTGTTGCTTCAGGATTCGCCTGGCCCTGTCCTCATCGGACTCCTCCAGCGCCACCAGGAGGTCGGCGAAGTTCGCGTCAAGCAGCCTCTCCAGGTGCCGGAGCTCAACATCCAGCTCCATGGCGTCGAACGGTTCTTCCAACTCCACCGCCAGCTCGGAGATGTTCTTCGCGTAGTCCCCGATGCGCTCGATGTCGATAGCGATGGCGGTGATGACCAGGCCCATGTTCACATCGGGTTTCGATGATACAGAGAGATGGGTGACGATCTTTCGCCTGACCCTCCGCTCGAACTTGTTGAGCTCCCGATCCCGCTCGTAGATGTCGTCGACCAGCGACCCCTCCTTGTGGAGGGCGGCCACTGCATCGGTGAACATCCCATAGGAGGTCTCCAGCATCTGGAGGGATTCTTCGAAAGCTTCCTGCGCCAGGCTGCTACCTCTCAGTAGCGAAAGTATGTCTTTCCACATGGTTCACTCGACCTTCCCGGGGTCCCGACTAAAGAAAGATGTAGAGCAGGGGAAGCACGATGAGGGATATGTACACAGCGATGACCATGGCAGAGTTCCCCCTCGACCGCGCTGCCAGCTTCCCCGCCTTGTTGGCAAGCGCGATCGGGAGTGCCGAGAGAGGATAGAAGAGCACGATTCCGAAGATGTTGAAGGTCAGATGGGCCAGGGCCACCGTCACCGCAGCAGAACTCCCGGTGGCGAAGGAAGCCAGAATCGCGGTGACCGTCGTCCCAACGTTGGCACCCAGCGTGTAGGGGAAGATCTGCTTCAGGTTCAGTACCCCGGTCCCAGCCAGGGGAACGACCAGAGATGTCGTGGCGGAACTGCTCTGGACAGCCGCGGTGCAGATCATCCCCAGACTGAAGCTGGCGGCATCGTTCCGGAAGAGGACGCGATCGAACAAGCTCTCCAGGCGACTCAGGACGGCCCCCCTCATGACCTTCATCATCTGCTGAAGGGCCAGGAAGAGGAGGAGGAGAGCCAGCACCACGAGTGGGATCATGCCGGGAATGAGCCCCATCACGATCTCGGACAGGGGGCTGGCAAGTTTCCTCCCGCCTGCCCCGGCAAAGAGACTCTGGAGAAAGACCGCCGTCCTTTGAATCGGGTGGAACCATACTTCCAGGGGGAGGATGGTGATGGCAGCCAACACGTTGAAAAAGTCGTGAACGGTGGAGGCCGCGAAGGCACGTTCGAATTCGATCGGACGTGTAACGTGCCCCATGGAGACCAGGGTGTTGGTCGTGGTGGTCCCGATATTGGCTCCCATGATCACCGGAACCGCCAGCTCGATGGTCAGGGCCCCGGAAGCCACCAACCCCACGACGATGGTCGTGGTGGTGGAAGAGCTCTGGATGATGCCCGTGGCCACAAATCCCAGGAGCAGACCCGCCACGGGATCCGACACCATGTTGATGAGCTGTTCGGCAAAGCCACGTCCGGCCATCTTGAAGGCCGTGCTCATGAGCTCGATACTGAAAAAGAAGATGTAAAGCAGGGCCAGGAAGTATAGGACCGTCAGGACGGCCTTGAGAGGGCCGGGCAGGTTGGAGGTTTCGTTTTCCCTGTGCAGATTGGCCACAGAGGGGAGTCCTTGGAGGTTTCGGGTACCGGACGCGCCATTGTAACCATTCCCTTTCTCATGCGACACACCTTAGAGGGAGGAACCCTCCCCCACCTCTCGGGGTTGGGATAGCGCAATGAATGAGACCATCCAGACCTTCCCGGCTCTTTCCTCACTCCTTCAGGAGGCCGTTGGAACCGGGCTCTCGGAGACCCTCTCCTCGAGCCCCCTTCTGGCGTTGGCCACCCTCTTCGGGGCCGGGGTCCTGACCAGCCTCACACCCTGCATCTATCCCATGATCCCCATTACGGTCTCGGTCATCTCCGGGACGGCTACCGAGGATCAGGGCAAGGCCCGGACCCTGGCCCTGACGGTGACGTATGTCACCGGTCTGGCCCTCCTCTATGCCCTTCTGGGACTCCTGGCCGGGATGACCGGGACGCTCTTCGGAACCGTCAGCGCCAGCCCATGGGCTCTCCTGGGCATCGGGAACCTTCTACTTCTCTTCTCGCTTATCATGTTGGACGTATTACCTCTGCCCGTCCCTCACCGGTTGATGAACTGGGCAGCGACAAGAGAAGGTGGATCGTACGGTGCGGTCTTCGTCCTTGGTGCCACATCCGGCGTCGTAGCAGCGCCTTGTGGGGCCCCGGCCTTCGCCGTGGTCCTCACCTGGGTGGCGGCCAGCCAGGCCGGATTGATGGGCTTCTTCTACCTCTTCGCCTTCTCGCTGGGGATGACGGCCATCCTCGTTGTCGTCGGTCTCTTTTCAGGGGCGTTGGCTGCCCTGCCCCGCTCCGGGAAATGGCTGACTTGGATAAAGCGGGCGGCAGGAATTCTGATGATCGCCGTGGCCCAGTACTATTTCGTGAAGGCGGGATACAACTTGTGAGGAAATCTGTGAGACACTCCGAAGAACCCCGGAAAACGGTGAAGGCAGCGGCAGCCACCAACAAGAACGGACTGCTGAAGCGATTCTCACTGGTGCTGGCTGGGGCATTGGCCCTGACCCTCCTCGCCAACCAACTCCATGGGCAGGAAGTTTCGCTTCCCATCGGTACCCAGGGCCCGGGGGCGGCATTGGAGGACCTGGATGGAAACCCTGTCGACCTCCTGGATTTCGTGGAGCCGGGGAAACCGGCCCTGATCGAATTCTGGGCTTCCTGGTGCCACGAATGTGAGGCGTTGGACCCTGTCATGGCTCGGGTTCAAGAGGCCTTTGGTGACCGGGCGAGCGTGGTGGCCGTGGCCGTTGCAGTATCCCAATCCCAGCGAAGGGTGAGGAGGCACGTGGAGGACCATGGCACCAGCCACACCTTCCTTTGGGATGGGGAGGGGAACGCCGTCCGGAACTACAAGGTCCCTGGAACTTCGGTGGTAGTGATCCTGGACAGTGACGGGAAGGTGGCCTACACCGGCTCGGGACCCGATCAGGACCTGATGGGGGCGATGGAAAAGATCCTGGGAAGCTGAAGAAAGGACCAAGCCGGCCTGGACCGGCACTGCTTTCCGAAGGATCGGGCCAGAATGCGAGGGGCCCGGAGCCTTTTCAGGTTCCGGGCCCTCTTGCTTTCGCCGACCACCGTGTTCGGCTGAAGGGTGGGGTGGGAAGACCCTGGTTAGAGGCCTTCTTCAGGGTCGGGAGTCACCCGGTCGATGGCCGCCTTCAGTTGGTCATACGCCGCTGGATCCACCTGGCTGAACCTTGGGATGACCTCCGCGATCCGGCCCTCCGGGTCCACCACGATCACGGCCCGACTTCCAACAGACCCGTTGTCTCGTGGGTCTCCGCCGAACGCCGCATACCCGGCGCTACCGGGATCGCTACCGAAGAGGAACTGGAAGTCTTCATCCCTGGCCCAGGAAGCTAGTTCGTACGCGGAGTCGTTGGAGATTCCAATGAGAACCACGTCCTGGCCGGTCCGAAAGATACGTGCGTACTGATCACGGTACGCTTGCATTTGAACTGTTCAGCCACCTGTCCTGGCCTTGAAGAAGAAGGCCAAGACCACAGTCTCACCTCTTAAATCGCTGAGGCTGATCGGGTCCACAAGGACGCCATGTCGGGTAGCACCCACCACCTCGAAGTCCGGCGCCATCTCTCCTACGGCGAGAAATGCAGGGGACTCCTGAGCGGCCGCCTCCGGGTGGGGGAAAAGGGCGAGACACCCCCCAAGAAGGACAAGGGAAACCAGTTTTCGCATGAGATACCTCTGATCGTAGGAAAGCGGTCGATCCATGAAGATACCAGACCGGATGGGGCCGGGGAAAGCCGAGGTTCCATCCCCCTAGTGCCTTTCACGGCCTCAGGGCTGGCAGAGCGGAGGGCCCCAGGCGAAGAAATCGCCCGAGGCCCTCGGTGTGATTCTCGTCCTATGGAGGCGATTGAGGAACCTAGCGGTTACCTCCCAGCAGCCCGATCCCTGTGTGGAATCCCAGGGTTACCCTGATGTTGTGGATAAGGCCAAAATCGCCCTGCTCGGCGTCGAGGGGTTCGAAAGGCGATTTCAACTGGATCTGGTCGCGTCCCTCCAGCCTGACGATCAGGGGCCCTTCCCCCCACTGGATGGGGGTGATGATATCGAAGCCGAGGCCTCCCACGGCCATCAGGTAAAACTTCTCATCGCCCGGGTAGGTCACTTCGGCGGGAGCGAAGCTGGTCACAGGCCCGTCCCCCAAACCCCAGTACTGGAACCCGATGCCCCCCGAGACAAAGGGAGCCACGGTCCTTTGCCGGGTTGGCCGCATGGGTCTGAGCATCAAGCTCAGGTCCCCGGCGTACATGAAGATCTCCCTGTCACCCTGGTTCCACGGCAGGACGTGGCGAGCAAGGGATCCATGCC
>CBDUAX010000434.1:0-4546 GCA_965365235.1 uncultured bacterium | reverse complement strand
GCCGCAACAGCGGCGGGAATATCGACAGCATCATCCTCGAGCAGCTGATGCGGAAGGCTTGGATGTATTGGAAAGACCGGACGCGGGAACCCTATTGGAACATGCAGTACGCATTCAGAGGGCACATCGTGGTGCTGGTGGACCAGAACCCGGCATCAGATGGAGAGGCCTTCGCCGATGGTTTCCGCCGATTGGGACTCGGGACCACCATAGGGATGCGGACTTGGGGTGGGGAGATCTGGCTGTCCTCATCCAACCGCCTCACGGACGGGGGGCTGGCCCGGGCCCCCATGATGGGCGTTTACGGACCCGAGGGGGAGTGGTTGATCGAACAGGTCGGATTCGTTCCGGACCTCGAGGTGGACAATCTCCCTCATGCCACCTTCAACGGGGAAGACGCCCAGCTCGACGCGGCGATACGGTTCCTTCAGCAGAAGATCGAGGAGGACCCCCGACCCGTGCCAGGGGCCCCGCCGTACCCCAACCGGGGGTTCACCTACCCACGTGGTGGCGCGGGAGGTGGCGGGGCCGGTCCGGGCTGACCTCCCCGCGCACTGCGCCGAGGCGGACCGGGTGGCAAGAGTGCTCAGTTTCCCTTTTGGCCGCCGCTTGCCCTTCTGAGCTAGGCAGCGGTGGACCGGTTGGGCCCCTTCTTCCCGGCAAGAAACCCGGGATCTGGGCTCCCTTTCTCAAAGGAGAGGACCATGAAGAAGTATGGTGCAGAGTTCTTCGGGACGTTCTGGCTAGTCCTGGGCGGGTGCGGGAGTGCGGTCCTGGCGGCCGCTTTTCCCGATGTCGGCATCGGTCTTCTCGGCGTCTCACTGGCCTTCGGACTGACCTTGCTCACAATGGCTTATGCCATCGGGCATATTTCCGGGTGTCACATCAACCCGGCGGTTTCCATCGGCCTCTGGGCCGGAGGCCGTTTTCCGGCCAGGGAGATCCTGCCATACGCCGTCGCCCAGGTCCTGGGGGGAGTCGTGGCCGGTGGGGTGCTCTATGTCATCGCCAGTGGCCAGGCTGGGTTCGACGCCTCCGCCGGCTTCGCTCCAACGGGTATGGTGCCCACTCCCCGGGAGGATACACCCTGCTGGCGGCGCTGGTTTGTGAGATCGTGATGACCATGGCGTTCCTGGTCATCATCCTGGGTGCCACCGACAAACGAGCTCCCCAAGGCTTCGCCCCTGTCGCCATTGGCCTGGGGCTGACCCTGATTCACCTCATCAGCATCCCCGTGACCAACACCTCGGTAAACCCGGCCCGGAGCACCGGTGTTGCCCTCTTTGCCGGCGATTGGGCAATAGGCCAGCTCTGGCTCTTCTGGGTGGCTCCTATCGTGGGTGCCATCCTGGGGGCAGCAGTGTATCGGTTGATCGGCGGAACGGAAGACTGAGGCAGGCCAGGGCCTCAACGCTCTCCTGGCTCAACCCCCAGGGCAGGGAATCCATCTGGTGGCCGCCGGTGGTGGGTCCCCTGCTCGTAGGCGAAAGCCAGTTTGAAAAGGAGCCCTTCAGAATACGGTCGGCCCAGGATTTGAAGGCCCGCCGGCAAGTGGCCGTAGCTGAATCCCATCGGGACGGTGATCGCCGGCATTCCGGTCGCGGGCGCAACTCGCTGGGAATTATCGCCTCGGTATTCTTCCCGTGCCCGATCGATATGCGCGGGTGGGCTCGTCCACGACGGATAGACCAGGGCATCGACGCCGGCTTCATCCATGGCGGCCACGAGATCATTCAGATACGCCTGACGCCCCTCATGCTCGAAAAAGTCGGGACAGGGTGGATCCCACTGTGAGGGGTGGAGGTCCAGAGGACGATCCCGGTGATTGGTGAGTGACCGCTCCACATAGGAGGAGTACTCGCCGGTCTCCAGAACCTGAACCACGTCGGTAATGGGAGCCCGCTCACCCAGAGATTTCAGGTACTGGTTCATGTCGTAGCGGAACCGCTGGCAGAACAGTCCTTCCCGGTCCAGCTGGGCCGCCACATCGAACTCGAAAGGGTCCACGATTTCGGCACCCAACCTCGTCAGGTCGGCCACTGCTTCCTCGAAGATCCGGGCGATGGCCGTGTCTGTGGCTTCCGGGTCCACCAGGGCCCGCAGAACGCCGATCCGGCTACCCCGCAACCCGTCCTCTGCCAGGAAGGTCGTGTAGTCCGCTTCCTTTCGGTCTCTCCCATCCTCGGTGTAGGGGTCCGCAGGATCATAGCCGGCCACAACGTTGAACACCCTGGCCACATCCTCTACGGTCCGTCCCATGGGACCCGCGATATCCCTGTCGAAAGAGAGGGGAATGACGCCGTCTCGACTGGTCAGGCCAATGGTGGACCGAATACCTACCAGGGCCAGGTGGGAGGAAGGTCCACGAATGGAGTTCCCGGTGTCACTTCCGAGGCCGATGAGGCCAAAGCTGGCGGCCACCCCGGAAGCCGTCCCCCCACTGGAGCCCGCCGGCACTCGATCGAGGTCGTAGGCGTTGGCTGTAGTATCGAAGGATGAGCTGACGCTTTGTCTGGGACTGAAGGCCCACTCCGCCATGTTGGTTTTGGCCACGATCACGGCGTCCTCTTCCCGGATACGCCGAACCATGAAGGCGTCATCGGGCGGATAGTTTCGGGCCAGGGAAATCGATCCTCCGGTGGTGACCATATCCCGGGTATCGAAATTGTCCTTCACGAGCATGGGAACGCAGAAGAGCGACCCCAACTCCTCTCCGGCAGCCACAGCCGCGTCGATCTGGTCCGCACGGGAGAGTGCGTTGGGATTGAGAACGGTGATGGCGTTCACCGTAGCCTCGTCATAGGCCTCGATCCGTGCCAGGTGAGCCGCCACCACCATCCGACAGGTGGTCTCGCCGGCAAGGATGGCCTGTTGAACCTCGGCGATGGTGGTCTCCACCACATCCATGGGCCTGGGTTCGGGGCCGCAACTGGCAAGCCAGAGGACGCCAAGCGCGAAGGCGGAGTGGGAAGCGGAGCGAAGCGAATACCTGGTCATGGCGATACCGGGATGAAGAAATCGGGAGGGGAGGGCGAAGGTCGGAACCAGGACCCCTACAATGACGGCTCCGGTAATCATGAGCTCTTGGACCTGCCACCACTCCATTTCCAGCCCCCTATTGGAAAGTCGGACTCCCTCGGCTCCGTCCAACCTATACCGCCGCCCGTAAGGCAACCAGCCGAATCTGCCAGGCAGGTGTCCCCAGAGCCCCCCGCACCCCTTACCTTAGGCGAGGACCAAAGAGCAGCACCCACATCGACTTCGACCGAAATCCAGATAGATGCGAACCCTGACCGTCGCACTCCTCTTCCTGGCCGCCAAAACCTTCCTCGCTCCCCCCGACCTGACAGGACAGAATACCGGCCAGACCGGAAGCCGGATAACGGAGGGCACAACGGCCGAATCCCGAGAGGGGACCGCCGGCTCGGTCACTACCCCCCCCACCATCGATGGCTTGTTGGATGAGGACGCCTGGACAGAGGCGAACCTCCTTTCCGGGTTCGTCCAGCGGATCCCCCAGGATGGCGATGCCGCGTCGGAGCGGACACAGATCGGGGTCTTGGCCGACGATGAGGCCCTCTACATCGGCGCCTGGCTTTTCGACTCGGACCCTTCGGGGATTGTCTCCGGTGAGAGCATACGAGATTTCGACCTGGCCGAAAGCGACGCCGTCGTCCTGATCCTGGATACCTACCACGACCGAAAGAACGGTTTCGTGTTCGGCACCACGCCCATGGGGATCGAGTATGACGCGCAGGTAGCCAACGAAGGGGAAGGGACTCAGAGATCCGCCGCCGCGCGGACCATGCAGCGAGGGGCCGGCGGAGGATTCAACAAGAACTGGGACGGCAGCTGGGAAGTCGCTACCTCCGTGGACGACCGGGGTTGGTATGCCGAGTTCCGCATCCCGTTTTCCACCCTCCGGTACGGTTCAGCACCCGTTCAGGACTGGGGGATCAACATCTCCCGGAAGATCCGACGTCGCAACGAGGAGGCCTTCTGGGCTCCCATCCCGCGAGAGTTCAACCTGTATCGCCTGAGCCTCGCCGGGACCCTCCAAGGCCTTCACCCACCGGCAAACCGAACAGCCACGGTAACTCCCTACTTCCTCAGCTCCGCTGCACGGGACTTCCAGGCCGGAGACGAAAAGTACTCCTATCCTGTTGAGTACGGCGGTGAGGTGAAGGTCCAGTTGACCCAGGGCCTCACCTTGGACGCCACCTATAACACCGACTTCGCCCAGGTGGAGGTGGACGACGCCCAGGTGAACCTCACGCGGTTTGGTTTGTTCTTCCCCGAGAAGAGGCCGTTCTTCCTGGAGAACGCCGGCTTTTTCGCCGTGGGAACGGCTGAAGCGGAGCTTTTCTTCAGTCGGAGGATCGGGATTGCCAGCGGCCAACAGGTCCCCATCAAGGGTGGGGTAAGGATGTCGGGACGGGCCGCCGGAATGAATGTGGGGCTTCTTCACATCGAAACGGATGGACTGGACGGGTTCCAACCACAGAACACCTATAGCGCGGTCCGAATGGCAAAAGAACTCCCCCGC
>CBDUAX010000433.1:0-4555 GCA_965365235.1 uncultured bacterium | reverse complement strand
ATCGGCATCTCCCTCGGCTTCCTGCTGGCCCTCAACCAGCGCGTCTCACAAAGGGAGAATGAGCTGGCCCTGCAAACCGAACAACTCCAGCGGGGTGCCCGCGAGCTTGCTGCCCCCCTCGCCGCCGCCGATCAGGCCCAACTGGCTGCCCAGTATCGGAGTGAGGCTTTGGTTGGTCGGCTGGCCGTTCTGCAGGGGCGCTACGCGACGCTGCGGGAGCCCCTGGCCGAACTCCAATCAGCCGCCGCGGAACGCGTGGCTCGGGGAGAGGCCAGGGCCCGGGCTGAAAAGGCAGAGCAACTGCGGCTGAGCGCAGACGCCTACGCTCTGGATGAGGCCCAGGCCCTGCACCTGCTGCAGGAGCCACCCCGGTGAGTAGACTCAAGGTAACACTTGCCACCGTTGTGCTTCTGGGGCTGGCCGCCTGTGCGGGGGCGCCGCCCACGGATTCGATTCCCGACTCCGGACCCGCGGCAGCGCCAGCCACCAGCCCGCAGGAGCGCCGCGCCTCCCTGAAGGTCCCCACAACCGTGGGGTGTGCCCGGATCAGGACTTTGATGACCCGCCCCTCAGGATTCCGACCCCTGGGCCGTCTCTCGATCCTGGCCACGACCTGGTCACCATCCATGGCGGAGCCGAGCATGGAACCCGGGACAAAGATGTCTTTTCCGCCCGAATCGGTGATTACGAAACCATCCCCGTTACGGGTGACCGATAAGCGGCCGACGTTCAGGTTGATCTTGTCCGGGAGGGCGTATCTTTGCCCCTTGACCCGGTAGACCACACCGCGGACTTCCAACTCTTTCAGGAAGTCCTTCAGGCCCCGGTAGTCCTCCGTTGGCAGCTGGAGGGCCCTGGCAAGCTCCTTTGCTTTGAGTGGACCTTTTTTTGACTTCTGGAGGGCTAGCTTGACCGCCTTCTCGAGCTTTTTGGAATCCATTGGACTCAGCGTGTGGGGATGCGGACCGAAAGCGCGACGGCATCTCTGAAGAGGGGGGTAGGAACCAACGATAGCTGCACAACCGGATCCAGGGCTCGTTCCTGCAAAAGGCGGCCGGTAACAAGGGCATCCACGGCACTCAAGAGGTGGTTGGCCAGGATCAGGCCGACCATGGTGGTGCTTCGACGAAGGTTCTCATCGCTGTCCCGGATCAGTCGCCCGAACTCTTCCTGCTGCAGGGTATTCGTGCTCCAGTTCCATGCGAAAACCGGCGTTGTGGCCCTGGACAGGTAATAACGCAGCGCTCGCTTGTACTGGTCCGATCCAACTTCCACGGGGGTTCCAGGGTCATCGAGAAAGAAGATCTCTCTTGCCAATTCCCAGATGGATCCGTTGAAGGTTTCCGGGTTCTCCTCCGGTTGAACGCCCAACTCGTCAGGGTCGATATCGTAGGCCCCTGACGACTGAAACTGCGTCAGTGCTTCATAATACTCGAAGTTGCCGTCGATCCGGGGGCCGCTGCTCACCCGACGGGCCACCAACCAGGCCAGGTTCTTGTACCTGTCCTGGAGGTGTCTTCCTTCACGGCGCCTCGCCAGGTATTGAGCCCATGCCCAAACCTCCGCAGCCATGTAGACTACCCATCGATCCTGTCCCAGAATCCGCTGCCCCGTCCCAGGGAGAATGGCGGAGAGGAGGAAGGCCCGCCCAGGGGTCAAGGTCTGTTCCTGAATGCTCTGGTCCGAAGTACGAAAGACCTCGCCGGTTGTGAGGGCCTGGCAGAGACGCCCGTCAGAGGAAAGGTAGAGCCCCTTTTCTGTCCCCGCCTCGCCAAAGAACACGGGCCCTCCGACCCATCCGGATGGGTTCTGGAGAGGGCGTAGACACCCCTCGGCCTCCTGGGCCCGAAGCGCCGGGTTGACGAGGAAGGTCCCCGTTGCCCAGAGCAGAAAAAGAACCCCCCTGGATCCCCTCATCTCAGAACGACACGCCGAAAGTGATGTGGACCGGTTCCGATTCCCCGGCGATGGTCCCTCCTGAAAGGGCCTTCCCGATCCCGATCTCGAACTGCTGGTACCGGAGCCCCATCCCGACAGCCATGCCTGCTGGTTGCCCCGTCTGGCCCTGACCATAACCTGCACGCAAAAAGACCTGATCCGTTCGGCCAGCCGTGTACTCGGCTCCCAGGTAGAGTACCGGGGACCCGAGTTCTCTCACCCGGTCCTCCATCTCGGCGGTGGCCCAGACCTCCATGTCTTCTCGGGCCAGGAAGTGGTGCAGAAGCTCATAAGAAGCGGCCGCACGAAGCCGGGTGGGGAGTGGATCGGCTTGTTCGACGTTGATCAGCTGGAGATCGGGACCCACATGGGCCAACAAGACACCGAACCGTAGGGGGACGGTCGGGAGGGGCGCAGCGAGAAGGCCGGCATCCAGGAAATAGGTGGTCCCCGTGACCCCGGAGTCCGTGCATTGCCCCCGACAGTTGGCCCTCGTCTGAAAAACCTTGAAGTTCAGACCGGTGTCGAGCCAGGAGAGGAGCTGGGTGGCGAAGGAGACGATGCCCAGATGGTCCCTGAACGATACGGTGCCCAAAACGTTTCCGTCCCTGTCCCTGAAATCCTGATCCCCAAGGTCCAGGAGTTGATAGGAGAAGGTCAGTGTCCCCAGCGGCTGCCTTGCCAGAACAAGAGAGAAGGCCGTCGCCTCTCCAGCCAGGTGATCACCCCTTAGGACTACGAAGCGGGCCTCCTCGATTCGGGCCAATCCAGCGGGGTTCCAGAATGCTGACTCATTTCCCCCTGACGCGGTGACGGCCCGTCCCATGGCTACAGCCCTCGAGCCCATGGGTAAGAGAAGCGTCAACCCGCCCTCGATGGAGCTTGGTTCAGCTGAGAAGATCCCGGCAGCATAGGCGCCCAGGGTGCCTGGGGGGTCGGGTTTCCCCGTGGTTTGGGCAGGGCTTTCTTCCACCCCCAACACGAAGGCCGAGGCCATGGCAAGCCACGCCGAAAGACCGCGCCGCGGCTCAGCCCAACCCATGTCCTGGTCCTTCCTCAGGGACCGAAAACCCTAAGCGTTTCAAATGCCCCCTCTTTCGTCGCCAATCGGGAAGAACCTTCACCCAGAGGTCCAGATACACCGCCCGCCCCAGAAAAGCTTCCATCTTCTCACGGGACCGGGCGCCGAGAGACCGGATAGAAGACCCCCCTTTTCCAATCAGGATCCTCTTCTGTGAGTTCCGCTCCACAAAGAGGTTTGCCTGGATGTAGATCGGATCCTGATTCTCCCTGAATTCCTCGATCTGACAGAAGGCAGAATAGGGGATCTCTTGATAGTACGCTTCAAATACGCATTCCCTGACGATCTCGGCGATGAAGAACCTGACTGGATCTCGGGCGATCTCATCTTCAGGGTAGAGGTAAGGACCCTCAGGGAGGAGTTCTTCCAGACGAGACAGAACAGCCGCTATTCCCTCTCCCTCCAGGGCAGAAAGGGTGAAGTCCTCTCCTTTGAGCTCCTCCGTTACCCACGCCCGGAGGCCCTCGATCCGAGTTGAGGAGGCGATATCGGTCTTGTTGATGGCACAGAGAAGAGGTACCTGAGGGCCATCGGCCAGGGTGCGGCCAACCAGCTCCTTGGCGGAGTTGTCCGGGGGGTCTGTACCGTCCAGAACCAGGAGGGTCACGTCTGCCTCAGACAGGGCTTCCAGGGCCTGGGAGAGCATGCTGCGTTGGAGGAGGTCACGGGGTTCAAGGAGGCCCGGCGTATCCAGGAAGACCATCTGGGCTTTTTCGGTTGTAACGATCCCTGTCACCCGTTGCCAGGTGGTCTGGGCCTTCGGGGTGACAATTGAGAGCCGATCCCCCACCAGGGCGTTCATGAGGGTGGATTTCCCCGCATTGGGCTGGCCCAGAAGCGTGACATATCCGCATCTGGTGTTTGGCCCGGACTCGGGTTGGGGGGGATCCGAGAAACACATGACGGGAAAGATGACCGGAACCGTACTCTCAGCGCAACGAGAGCCCAGCCTTGAAAATAAAAAACGCCCCCCGAGTCGTTGGACTCGAGGGGCGATATATGAGGCTGGCGGCGACGTACTCTCCCACCGGATAGACCAGCAGTACCATCCGCGCGACGGGGCTTAACGGCCGTGTTCGGGAAGGGAACGGGTGTGACTCCCGCGCTATGGCCACCAGCACACAAGACAGGGGAAGAGAGAAGAGCACTTTGAGGTGGTATGTGGAGTTTGTTGGTGTGGTCGTTTGTGGAGTGGAGCTAGAGGGTGCTCCAGATATTCTGGGGTGAGTCAAGCCACTCGGGCGATTAGTACGGCTCGGCTACATGTGTTGCCACACTTCCACCTGCCGCCTATCAACGTGCTCGTCTCGCACGGCCCTTCTGAGGGCCCGAAGGCCCTGGGAGTACTCATCTCAGGGGGGGCTTCCCACTTAGATGCTTTCAGCGGTTATCCCTTCCTGACGTCGCTACCCGGCACTGCCCCTGGCGGAACAACCGGTACACAAGCGGTCAGTCCATCCCGGTCCTCTCGTACTAGGGACGGCTCTCCTCAATACTCCAACGCCCACGACGGATACAGACCGAACTGTCTCACGA
>CBDUAX010000432.1:0-4556 GCA_965365235.1 uncultured bacterium | reverse complement strand
CCCTCGTCCCATTCACCGGCCCCGCCCGGCCGCAGCACCGGGTTCTCGGGGTCCATCGCCGGAGAAATGGCGATCAGCTGGCTCTTCTCCATTTTGCCCTCCAGGTTCATGATCCGGTCCACCGCGACGAAGGTGAGGGCCCTTAGCCAGACGGGTTGCTCCTCTGCCGGGGCCCCGGTGGGGTCGGCCACAAAAGCCTGAACCTGGTCTGGAGTTCTGGTGGCCAGGCTTTCCAGTGGACCCCCCGCCCCTCCTTCCTCCACCAGGATTCGCCGCAACTCGCCTTCCAACGTCAGGGCTCCAGCCGGAATCATCATTCCGATGCGGTCCTGGGCCAGCAGAGTGGACAAGCCTTCCATCAACCCCAAAACCACATCGGGATCTGGGGAGTCGGAGAGCGCTCCGGTCAGGTGGCGGCGGATCTCGTTTCGCAGTCCGAATCGTTTCCGGGTCTCGAAAACCTTGTCCGCCTCAACCACCCGTGACTCGTTCAGGATCGCACCCACCAGGGAGACTCCAGTTGGAATCAGGCGATCCAGAGACGATTTCCGCTTCAGGTCCAACCCGTCCATGGAACCCAGGAGGCGGCTGGGCTCGTCCAGCAACCACAAACCATGGAGGGGCACCCTCAGGGAGGGATCGGGAAGGACAAAATGGGGATCCACAAAGACGATCAACCGCTCGAATGCTCCCTCGGGGTCCTCGGCATCCATGAAAGAGGCCAGCCGAAAAGCCTCCCGGATCGGTTCGTTGTTGAAGGTGCCCCCGTCCACGTAGGTGAACACATGACGGTCCTTGCCCCGCAACCGTGCCGGCCATCGTGAGATCTTCCCGCCCTCCGTTTCTCCGAACTCATAGGACCGTCGCTCGATGGGAACCGGTTCGAAAGCCCCTGGAAAAGCCCCTGAGGCGACGGAGGTTGCAGCGATCTTCGCCCACCCCCGGGCTTGCAGAAGAGACCCGATCCCCCGACCCGTACCCTCGGTGTCCTTGACCTTATTCCCAGCGTGGTACCGGCACCAACGGCGGGGGAATGCCTCTTGGTTGGTGAGATCATCGAGATCCATCCCACTGTGCTCGAACAGGTCGGTGAAATGAAGATCGAACACCCGAAGCTCACGGTGGACGCTGGACGTGAGTCCGTCTGATAGGCCCAGAAGCCCGGTCTCGTCCGTTGGAAACTCCTTCCGAGCATCCGCCAGAATCGGGGTCAGGTTTCCGAGAGAGCTGGCGAAGAGAACACGGTTCCCGAGGATTTGCCGGTGGCTGAGGTCGATGGAGGGGTCGGGGAAGCTCAGGTATCGGCGGGCCAGTGTTTCCACGGCGCCTCGGTCCACCAGGCCGGCAGTCCGATGAATGCGCCGTTGAGCCTCATCGCTCTCCCGTCCCAGGAGCTTCTGTATGGTGATCTCCCTGACCCAGATTTCCTCCTGAACGTCCTGTACGACCTGGGCGGCAAAGAGAGCCTTCTGGGATTCTTCCGGGAGAGCCGTGAACTCGTGTCCGAATTCGGTGATGAGCTTGTGGCGGGCTACGGGGATCCGGTCCGGATCGGGGAAAACCAGGCCCCGAAGCATGATGGCCAATGACATGGAGCCGGCACTGGCCCCGCTGAATACGTCGACCTCGACCTTCTCGTAGGGGTTTCCCTCTCGGTCTCGACCTCGGAGGAGAAGGAGCTTGAGTGCCTGAGAAAGGGCCGCTCCGTTGAAGGTGCCCAGGGACACACCCCCCCCCATGGCGAACCCCACCCTGAGGGTCTTGCCCATGACCCACTCCTTTTTTTGGGTTGTTCCGATTCCCGATCCGACTCCGGGCCCCCTGATCTAGAGCCCCGACTCCGCTCCAGCCTCCCTGGACTCCCTATCCTCTCCAGACCTCCTGGCAAACCCTGAGGAAATTCTCCGAAAGGATCTTGTGCACCTCCTGGTCGGAGAATCCTCGGGCGGAGAGTCCCTCGGCCACCTGAACGATCTGAGCGTAATCCCCAAATCCCTGGATCTGCCTCATGGGGGAGCGGAAGTCGGCGGTCACATGCTCGTTGTATTGGGCGGCAATATCCGGATATTGGGGGGCCCCGAATGGGTCATGGGGATGGTCCGGATAGGTCCCGATGGACATGTCCGTGGAGATGGCCACATGGTCGGTATCCCCGGCAATGTCGTTCACATGATCGATCAACTGGAAGAACTCCTCCATGGTCGGCTGGTGGGTGGTGCCGGGACGCATGCACAAGGGCCCCCAGGAGACCAGCGCGATTACCCCGCCCCGCGATACGCACCGCCTTATCTGTTCATCGTCGATGTTCCGGGGATTGGGGACGATAGCGCTGGGGTTGGAATGGCTGTAGACGCAGGGGAAAACGCTCCGTTCCAAAATCTCCAGAGTCGCGCGTTTCCCCGTGTGGGAGCAGTCAAGGAGTATCCCGACACGGTTGCACTCATCCACGACCCGCTGGCCGAGGCGGGTCAGCCCGCCCTGGGTCCGGTCCAGACATCCGTCTGCCAGTTGGTTGGTGGCGTTGTAGACCAGGAGCATCATCCTGAGGCCGAGATCGGCCATGGCCTGTACCCGCCCCAGCTCGTATCCGACCCAATCACCATCCTGTGCCGCCAGGAGCAGACCGGCTCGGCCTTCTTCTTTCGCCCGTCTGATGTCGGCGACGGTCCGGACCACGAGAAGGTTCGGGTGCTCCCGTGTGACACCGTGCCAATACATGATCCCGTCGGTGGCGGCAGCGATATCTGCATGAGGATCCCATGCGGTCACCCCGTAGGCGGTCACCCCATGACGGTGCGCGAGATGAAGATCCGCGTCCGGCCAGATCTGCATGCACGGATCCACATAGATGAATGGCGGATCGCGATCCAAAGCTGTGTGGACCGATTTGCCGTAGGATGTCTCCTGATCCAGGGCACGACCCGGGGATGAGGGATGGCTCCCTGTGGGACCTGGTGTGGCACCGAGAGAAACGCCTACACCGGCAGCTGCAGCACCTTTGACAAAATCTCGTCGCGGCATGGACACGGCACGACCTCCTGAGTGGGTTCAGGAAAATCTAGGAGGTGGTGCCCACGCTGGCGACCTGGACTTCCTCAGCCGTTGAACATTGCCGCAAACTGCTCCGCATCGGCGAAGGCCCGAGTGATCATCTCCTCCATGAGGGGGGCTTCGATGGCAAACCCTTCCGCTGCCGTCTTCCTGACCGCTTCGGTCCCCACCACTTCCGGCCAATACCCCAGGTGGGAGACAATCTGTACCGCTGGCTCAGGAGCCCCATTTCCACCTGGCTCGTGGTGTCCTCCTATGGCCTCGGTCAGGTAGGCGGGGAGGCCCCAGTCCTCCGCCAATAGTGCTCCGACGGTGGCATGGTCGAAACCCAAGGTCTCTCGTTCCTCCAGATGGAGGGGCATCCCGCCGCCGTCATGTATCCGGCCCAGGATTCCGGCGTATTCCTCAGGCTTCACGGATGCGAGGACGGGTACCGCGATGTCCTGAAGGAGGCCGGCGGTAAAGGCCTCCGCCTGCGTGGCTGCGTGCAGATGCTGGGCAAGCACCCTTGCGAGGGTGGCTCTTCGGGCCGCCGCCCCCCAGAACCGAGTGGAGTCCAACCCGTCCATCTGCACAGAGATTCCTTCGGTAGCCGCGAAGGTCAGAACCAGAGATTCCAACCTGGACCGACCCAGAAGGGAAACCGCGTGTTGGAGGTTGCTCACCTCTGTCATCAACCCGAATCCGGCGGAGTTTATCAAGCGGAGAATCCGAACCGTCAGTCCTGGGTCCATCTCGACCCGGCTCGCCACCTCGGCCATGGGTATTTCCGGGTCCCGTAGAAGGCGGAGGAGGTCTACCATGGAAGAGGAAAAGGTGGGCAATTCATACTGGCCCAGAAGTTCCCGTAGCTCTTCCTTCGGGTCCTGGTTCTTCCGTTTCAATAACTTGAACATGTCACTCGCCCCTTCGGGCCATCTTGTTGGCGAAGATGGACAGAAGTCCACCGAGGAAGACGTACCCGAGGGAAACCTGGGCCATGGCCAGGAAGCGGGCCGCCGGACTGACCGGAACGATGTCGCCGTACCCCAAGGTGGTCATGGTAACGACGCTGAAGTAAAGGGAGGCCATCCAACCCGGGTCGTCGCCATAGTCGATCCCAACCAGCGAATAGAGCCCGGCGAAGATCAGGATGAGGAGGAAGATCCAGAGGCCCCACCGGAGCCCGCTTCGCCCACAGTCGCTGGTGAGTTTCCAGAGGGCGTAGGTGTACCCGGAGAGCCGGCTGCTGGTTCGGAACTCCCAGAGGTAGTTTTCGTCCACCAGATGGCGTCGGAGCCGGTAGGCCCCGGCGAAGTTGATGTCCCGGATATCGGCGCCCAGCCAGGTGGCGGTCTGGAAGCCCACCACCGCCCTCAGGCGACTGTCTCGGAGGTCGGCGTTGTTGAATACGGCCCTGTCCAGGTTGGAGAGGGACAGGTCGGCCTCTCGAAGGTCCGCGGCGGTCAGATTCGCCCCTGTCCAGGTGGGCTCCCGCACCCGAGCCCCCTGCATGTTCACGCACC
>CBDUAX010000431.1:0-4575 GCA_965365235.1 uncultured bacterium | reverse complement strand
GCCAGCGGTAGCGCACGGCGTCCGTGCCGAATTCGAGCTGCAGGACGGGAAGGGCCGCGGGATACAGGTACTGCTCGAAGACCGGACGCAGGTCACGACCCAGCTGCGCGTTGAAGAAGTTGATGACGTCGGTGGTCCAGATGTTCTGATAGGCGAAGTGGGCGGTGTACTCACGGATGAGGTTCCACCAGGTTGTTTCGTCATCGATGACGTGCCTGAGGGTATTGAGAAAGAGAGCCCCTTTGAAGTACTGGTCCCCGGTAGGCCAGTGGTTCACCCCGGTAGGCCCGATGATGGGCTCCTGGTTCCGGATCTTCTCCTGGTAGCCGTTCAGATACGTCAGGGCGTCGTCGTACCCCCACAGGCACTCGACGTAGACCCCTTCCAGCCAGGTCCCCCACCCTTCGTGGATCCAGGCATCGGAGACGTCGTTGGCGGTGACGCTGTTCCCGTACCACTCGTGGGCGCTTTCATGGATGATGATGAAATCAAAGCGAGGGCTGATCCCGACTCCCGTCCAGTCCCGGCCCAGGTAGCCGTTCTCCCACCCATTTCCATAGGTGACGGCGCTCTGGTGCTCCATCCCGGAGTAGGGAACCTGGATGAGTTTGTAGCCGTCCCTGGGGAAGGGGTACGGTCCCAGCTTCTCGTTGAAGCACTGAAGCATGGGCTTCACCTGGGAGAACTGGGACCGGGCCCTCTCCAGATCGTAGGGGAGGACATAGTAGTCCAGACTCAGATCGCCCAGGGTATCAGAGAAGTGCGTGTACTTGGCGATGTTCAAAGAGACAGAGTAGTTGTTGATGGGATAGTGGACCTTCCAGAGGAATCGGGTGGTCCCGTCATCCCCCTCCTCCACGCTCATGAGGCGGCCGTTGGAAACGTCCACGTATCCGGTGGGGACCGTCACCGCGATGGTCATGGAGTCGGGCTCGTCGGGCTGCTGGTCCTTGTTTGGCCACCAGACACTGGCCCCAAGCCCCTGGTTGGCTGTGAAAACCCACCCGTTCCCCAGGGAGTCCTCGTCGAAGGAGATTCCGCCGAAGCGCCCCGACGATTCCGGGTACCCGGAGTAGTGGAAGTGGAGGGCGGGTTCTTCGCCTTCCTCCAGTACCTCGGAGAACTCTACCCACACCACCTTCCCGTCTCTTTCGAAGGAAAGGGGGTCCCCTTCGTATAGGATGCTGTCCACCGCTAGGTGCTCGAACAGATCCAGCTGGATTCGGTCCGCAGGAGCCAGCATTCGGAGACGGATCTCGTTCTCGCCCTCGATGTACCCCGCTTCCGGGTCCACCCGAACACTCAGACCGTACCAGAGCAGGTCGTTGTTCTCGCGGTAGGGCCCATAGGTCCCTCGGAGGGAATCAGCCCTTTCGAAGACCATCTCGGCCTCCCCGGGATTCACCAGGGAAGGATCGAAAGTGAGTGTGACCGCGCCTGACAGTTCGGCCAGTGCCGCTTGGAGGGGCTGGTGGTTTTTCGCCCAAACCGTCACTCCGGCTTCCCCCCACCCCGCAGGCAGCTCCACGGCTCCGTGGACGTCCGAACGAAATACCGTCAACTCTTCTTCTGCATAGACGAGTGCGCCCGCCACAGGGTGCCCGGTCTCCGAGTCCAGGAGGGTGAAGGACGGAGGTCCCGGGCTGCACCCGGCGAAGAGGAAGAGGCAGAGGGGAGAAACGAACTCTGCAACGGGTCTTCTGGTCATGGATCCGCTCATGGGTCGGTGGTTTCTTCGAAAAGGTCGAGGGCCCCCAGAAGCTCCTTTCGGAGGTCGAAGGGGTCATCCCCCGCCATCCCCTGGACCCTTCGGCTGAGGGCCCGATAGAGATGGCGGAGGAGTCGATAGATTTCTCGGGCGGTCGGGGAGGGTTTCCGCCGCCCATCTTCGGCCAGGATCACGAAGGGCTCGGCCAATTCGGCCAGGGGGCGCCCAGATCCGGTCTCGCGGAGCCAAACCCAGGAGGCATGGATGGCGGCCCCCAGGGCGGCCCCTTCCCCGGTCAACGGCACTGCTTCGGCCTGGAAGACATCCGCGATGATCTGGCACCAGACCGGGGACCTCGAAAGGCCACCGGTCACCCGAATTTCCAGGGGGGCCGTCGGGAGACGTGTGGTGGCAGCGTGGAGGTTCAGGACATGCCCCTCCACCACGGCTCGGCATAGGATCTCCGGTCGGAGGTCGTTGGCCCCGAACCCGAAGAAGAGAGGAGTAGCGTGGGGCAGGTCCGGGGTCCGCTCCCCTTCGTACCAGGGCAACACCACCCGCCCACCACTCCCGGGCGGGCTCGCCAGGACAAAGGCATCGAAGTCGGCATGTGAGAGCCCGTGTTCTTCCCGCAGAGCATCGTACCCGTTGGCCAGATTCGAAACGCACACCAGGGGCAGATGGTGGCCAGTACTATCGCTGAAGGCCGCGATTTCTCCCAGAGAATCCACAAACGGCTCTTCCAGGAAAGTGTAGGCCGTTCCGCTGGTTCCGAGACTCACCGTCAGAATTCCCGGGTCGAAGTTTCCAGTGCCGATGGCGCCGTACATGTTGTCGCCGCTCCCGGCGCCGATCCGGCAGGTGGGGTCCAGGCCGAATCGATCCGCCAAGGCTGGCGCCACGGTGCCGATGGATTCCTCGGAAGGCCGCACGGGAGGGAGCTTTCTCGGGAGTTCCGGATCGATGGCGTCCAAAACCGCACGGGACCAGGCGCCGGTTGCGGGGTGCCATAGGGCCATGCCCGAGGTATCTCCTGGCTCCATGACGGCCACCCCACCGGTGGGCCCCCCCGTGAGGTGCCAGTTCACATAGTTGTGAACCAGGAATAGGGTGGCTGAACGTGCAAAGGCTTCGGGTTCGTGCCGGCGGAGGTGAAGGATCTTCGAAGCTGTGTACCCGGGCCGCTGGGTGTTTCCCACCTCCCCGATCATGGCCTCGGGGCCTCCCACCGCCTCGGTCAGGATCCGGCACTCCTCGGCAGTGGAATAGTCGTTCCAGAGTTTGCTCCGGGACCTGGCCAGCTCTCCGGATTGGGTGAGGGCCACCAGACCGTGCTGCTGCCCTGAAACCGACAAGCACCGCACGAAACCCATGGGAACATTCGCCTCCCGGGCCCGGGTCAAGACCGCTTCCACCGCCTCGATCCACATCTGTGGATCTGACTCGGAAACCCCCTCACCCAACCCCGGGATCGTGCCCTCACGGGTGCCATAGCTGGCCAGGTCGGTGTCGTACTCGATCCGGTCCACGTGGACCACCACCCCGGCGTCCACATCGATGATCACCAGCTTGCAACTCTGTGTGGAGACGTCCAGGCCCGCAAAGAGCCGGGGTGCCCCGGGCGGTTCGGTCAAAGCTCTCACAGGTTCTCGATCAAGATCTCTTCCAGGTCTCCTCGGTGCTCCTTCGGGTGCAGGTGGCACTCCAGGATCTTCTCGTGTGGGAGTCGGGCCACCCGGTCTTTCAGCCGTTTCAGGGCCTGGATGTTCAACTCCACTGCCTTCCGTACCGGGATGTTCTCCGGGTTGATGTCGATTCCGAACCATCCCTGGTACCCCATGGCCCAGAGGGAGTACAGGAGGGCTTCGGCCTCGTGCGGATTCACCACCCCCACATTGTTGTCCTGGTCGTAATTGCCGTCGGGTTGACTGTTCCAATGTGTGTGCGCGAGACGTCCCTCCAATCCCACCAGAGAAAAAGCCGCCGGTAGCATCTCGAAACCCATCTTGACATGCCCCGTTTCCGGATTGAGGCCTACCAGGGCGTGGCCCTCCTCTAGAAGCCGACGGTTTTCCGGGTGGCGGAGTTCCCCCTCGATGCGCTGGGCCGCCAAGATGCCTTCGGCTGTAGTACGGTAGATGTTATTGGCGGCGGGTTCGTACGGTTTGGGTTCGATGGCGACCCTCACCCCCGGGACCCGGTCCATGGCTTCGGCCATGGCCCCTTCGAACCGGTCCCACATGGCCATGTATGGTGTTCCGTGCAGGTATCGGTATCCATCCATACCCGGCCAGGAGATGGCCAGGTCGGCCCCCAGGTCCCGGACCAGGCGAAGGCCGCCCACGGCGATCTCGATGGCAAAGTCCCGGACTGCGGAATCGGGATTGGAAAGACTTCCGAACTCGAAGCGTTTGTCGAAAAAGTGGGAGAAGGGAACGGCCACCAGGCGAATGCCCGACTCTTCCTCTAGTTGCCGGTAGAGATGTGCGTTCTCCTCATTGACCTCGGCGGGGTAGTGGGCTTCGATGCCCGTTACGCCGAGGGGAGCCATCTCCGCGGCCATCTCGAGCCGCTCCTCGATGGGGGCCTCCGGGACGAAACGATCATGGAACCGGCCCCCTCCAGGAGTGAAATACCAGATTCCCACGGAGAAGCGGAGGTCGAAATCTCCCCGAAGATTCTTCAGCATTGTCTCCTGGAACCGGGCCATGCTCTGGCCCCGGAGGTCGGGAAGGGAATGGGGCATGTTGCTCCTCCTGCGAAAGGGACTTTTGAGTTCCCCGACGGTTCACGGGACCCCCTCCAACCGTTCCGGATCGGGACGGGGCCGGGAGCGGAAAAGTACGAGCGAAGGGGCCTTTTCGCTG
>CBDUAX010000430.1:0-4583 GCA_965365235.1 uncultured bacterium | reverse complement strand
GAACCCTGGTCCCTGAGAATATGCGTATGATCACCGCCGTAACGGCCGGGCGTATCGAACAGAGATACATGCTGGCCGGCGCAGAGATCGGGGCGGAGACAATCATACTACGCCTGAGCAACCCGGACGTGGAAGTCCAGCTTCTTCAGGCACAGCAGCAACTGAGTCAGGCACAGGCCACCCTCATCACCCTCCGGTCCAATCTGGCGACTCAACGACTGACCCAGCAGGGATTGGTGGCTCAGACCCGCACCCAGTTCCTGGATGCCCGAAGGGTGTTCGACCAAAACCAAAGGCTTTTCGATCGCAACCCGGACCTGGTGGCCAAGGCCGAGTTGGATCGAAGCCGTGAGTTGGCCGAGGAACTCGAGGCCCGCCTGGGGATCGAACAGGAACGTCTGGGTGTGCTGGAGTCGTCACTGGATGAACAAATCGCCGCTCAGCAAACCCAGGTCGAGCGGCTCCGAGCCATCGTCCAGTTCAACACAGAACGCCTGGCTTCGCTGGAGGTCAGCGCTGGAGTGAATGGGGTTCTCGCAGAGCTCCCGGTCCAGGAGGGTGAGTGGGTTCAAGCCGGAGGTACCCTGGCCCGGGTCGTTCAGCCCGGCCGCCTCAAAGCGGAAGTCCGCATCCCACAGACTCAAGCTCAGGATATCGCCGTGGGCCAGTTGGCCCATATCGACACACGGAACGACACCATCGATGGTCGGGTGGCGCGGATCGATCCGTCGGTCCAGAGTGGCACCGTCACCATCGACGTTATTCTTCCCGAAGAGCTTCCCCGGAGCGCCCGCCCCGATTTGAGCATCGACGGAACCGTCGTGATTGAACGGTTGGACGATGTGATCTACGTTGGACGACCGGCCTTCGGGCAGGCGAACAGCCGGGTCGGGATCTTCAAGTTGGTGGAGGATGGCAACTTTGCGGAGCGTGTGAACGTCCAACTGGGAAGAAGCTCGGTCAATGAGATCGAGGTCGAGGACGGCCTGCAACCCGGAGACGTAGTGATCCTGTCTGATATGTCGCAGTGGGATGGTTACGACCGGGTGCGCCTGAGGGGTTGAGTTGGAAACCCCCGGTGAAACCCGGAGGGAAACCACTCCGTAGGTTCTGAGCAGTAAGCTTCGAACGAAGCTTTCGAGACCACCTAGGAGTCCAGGAGACAGGGGAGAACCAATGTCCGCCGATTCCCATTCGCTGATTCACCTCCACGGTTTGGCCAAGGTATTCTACACCGAGGAAGTGGAGACCCATGCCCTTTCCAACATCGATATGGATCTCAAGAAGGGTGAGTTCGTCTCCATCGCCGGACCGTCCGGCTGTGGGAAGACGACGCTCCTGTCGATCCTGGGGCTTTTGGATTCGCCTACCGGGGGGAAGTACCTCCTGGACAACGAGCCGGTTGAGAACCTGACGGCGTCCACGCGGGCCAAGATACGGAACCAGGCCATCGGGTTCGTCTTCCAGGCCTTCAACCTCATCGGCGATCTGACGGTTTACGAGAACGTCGAGCTCCCACTGACGTATCGGGGCATGCCGGGGAAAGAGCGTAAGGAGCGCGTTCAGGAGGCTCTGGAGCGGGTCGGCATGGCGCACCGGATCAACCACTATCCGTCTCAACTCTCCGGTGGTCAGCAACAGAGGGTAGCGGTGGCCCGGGCCATCGTCGGCAAACCCCTCATCTTGCTGGCTGACGAGCCGACGGGGAACCTGGACTCCAAGAACGGCCATGCGGTCATGGAATTGTTGAAGGAACTCCACGATGACGGAGCCACCATATGCATGGTGACCCACGACCCTCGGTATGCTCATATGGCTGAGCGTATGATCCACCTCTTCGACGGCCAGGTGGTCAGTGAAGAGGACGCGAAGAAGATGGCCGAGGTGGAGGAGAGTGGATTCGACGTGGCGTAACAGAATCCCTCAGCGGGGATTGAAGGCGTCGAAGGAACAATGGCTCAGTAACAGCCCGCGGGGGCGGGGGAGAAATCCCTCCCCCCGCTTTTTCATTGGGCGCCGGGCCCATCGGTGCTGGGTCTTTCTCAAGGGTGCCGGGGAGTGGTATCGTCCTCGTCAGCGCTTTTCGCTGGAACTCACCGGGAATACAGAACGAAGAAAAAAGGCGGACAACCTTGTCACTGATCAGCCTCAAGAACATCGAGAAGTCCTATAAGACCGGAGCCGGGGAGACGTTTGTCCTTCGCCGGATCTCTCTAGACATCGAAAAGGGTGATTTCATCACCATCATGGGCCCTTCTGGGGCAGGAAAATCCACCCTTCTGGCCATCCTCGGGATGCTGGATGGGGATTGGTCCGGGGAATACTACCTGCTCCACGAAGCTGTTCACGCCATGCGACCGAAAGACCGCATCGCCTTGAACCGGGCCTATATTGGGTTCGTCTTCCAGCAATACCACCTGCTGGACGACCTGACGGTGTACGAGAATCTGGAAATTCCCCTTTCCTATCGGAATGTGAAGCGGAAAGACCGGGAGGCCATTGTGGGCGATGCCCTCGACCGGTTCCAGATTGTCGGAAAGAAGGACCTGTACCCCAGCCAACTCTCGGGCGGGCAGCAGCAAATGGTTGCCGTGGCCAGGGCCGTCATCGCAGAGCCCAAGGTTATCCTGGCCGATGAGCCGACGGGAAGCCTGCACACGTCCCAGGGAAAGATGATCATGGACCTCCTCAAGACGCTGAACGAGGAGGGAACCACGATCATCCAGGTCACCCACAACGAAGCCTGGGCCGCCTATGGACGGAAGATCGTAAACCTCCAGGATGGTTGGATGGTGAGCTAACCGGGCCAGCTTCGGCCCACGGCGATGACTCGAGGGAGGCTCGGGCCTCGGATTACTCGGGAAGGCTCCCGGGTTCGGCTGGGCCGGTGGTTCTCCTCAACCACCACCCTATGAGAAGCAGGGGGAGGAGAGCCAGGAAGAGGATGGCAAAAGGATTGTCCAGGAGACCCGGTTCCTGGACGGAAATCTGAAAACTCACCGACCCCTGTCCTTCGGGTCCCTCCACGGACACCTGGATCTCCCAATCGCCCACGGAACCCAGGGCGAACTTGGCGGAATAGTAGCGAGGGTCCTCCGCCTGCTCCCGGGTCGCGACCTTCGAGACCTCCGCCCCTGAACCATCCACCCTTCGTCCCGCTACCAGGATTTCCAGCCCCCGGGCCACCCCCCGACCGCGTTCGAATGTCACCAGCACCGACACATCGATGGTGTCTGGGGGAACGGGCGTGGGGTCTGTGAATACGTTTACCCGGTACGCGCCCATGGGGAAGTTGGAGACCCTCTGGGTTCCGCCGTCTGCCTGAATGGATCCGGTCGGCATCAGGAGCCAAAAGGCACCCCCGAAGAGGACCCCTAAGAGCAGGAGCCCGCGGTCTCGGCTGGGGAAAGACATGGTAGGCACGGGGTGGTTACCCTCCCATGAGGGTTCCCCTCATCTCCATAGGCTGAAGAAGGAGCCAAACTCCGGCGGCGGAAAGGGCCACGGCAAGGCCTCCCCAGGGGAGAGATCTCAGGAGCGCACTCTTTTCGTCCATACTCTCTCTTCGACTGATGCGGTGGGTGACCACCAAAGATACCAGGAGCCCCAGCTCCAGGAGGAGAAGCTCAACTGGTAGGAGCCAGCTCTCGGGGACCAGTGGCCCCAGGGCCCAGGAGGGTGGGCCAAGGAGAGGGAATCCAAGAGCCTGCAGGTACTCCTGGAACGCTGGAACGATGGCCAATCCCCCGATCAAGAAGTGGTAGAGGTAGTGGGCGGCCCACATGCCGAACCCAATGGGCACCAGGGCATACCCAAAACGTGTGGCTTCTTCGACCACCCCCCTCCCTGACCCCGAAAGGGCGGCAGAGACCTTGGCTACCATCCCGACCAGGACCGCCGGGAGTACGATCATCCCTGCCAGAAAGAGGACCCCTACCAGAAGCGGGCCCGAGGATACGCCGAGAACCTCACCCAGCCATCTCTCCAGGGCGTAGACCGGAGAGACCATTCCGAAGGCGTTCATGAAGGCCGCGAAGGTCAGGAAGACTGCCAGGGCCGCCAGGTCGGACCTCTGACTAAATCGCCCGATCCCGGCCCGTTGTGGATCCTCCCAGAGTTCCTGGGCAGGAGGCCGGGTCAATATTCCAATGTTGTCGTGGGGGCAAGCGTGGATGCACTCCAGGCAGAAGGTGCAGTCCATGTTCCCCCATTTGGTTTCCTGGTAGAGCCATAACTCGCACCCGTTCTGGAGCTTTCTTCCCCTCTCGTTCGTTCGGAGCGCCTTCCTAAGGGGCGCAGAGGTCTTCGTTCCTTCCCTCCCGTTTGCGCCGACGAGGGCCCTGGGTCGCTCGAAGGCCCCCGTTATGCATTCCCGGGTTCGGCAGGTGGCACAGACATCGGCCTCTCGGATGGCGACCTCCAGCGGAGAGGCAAGAGCGTTGACGAAGTGAAAGTGCCCGATGGGGCACACATGTTTACAGAAGGCCGCACCTTTGAAGACGCCGTCGATGACAAAGGCCGCCGCGAAATAGGCCAAGGCTAGCCAGGCCGTCAACCACGGGCTGGCCCAGAGGTCGAAGGCC
>CBDUAX010000429.1:0-4598 GCA_965365235.1 uncultured bacterium | reverse complement strand
TCCAGAGACATCTTCCCCAGCGAAGAGAGGATGCGGGTCCCGGCGGGCCTCAAATCGGAAGGGACATCCTGACCATCGGCCACCCAGCGGGTGGGGAGCTTGACCCGCTCCACCAATTCCGCCAATCCGGTATCGCCCAGAACCTGGTCGAGCTTGGAAGGGAGAACGTGGGTGACACCCAGGCCCTGGAAGCTTCCTTTCAGGTAGCGGGCCACATCGGTCCGGATCCCAGCTGGGATCACCAGGTGGACCTCCTCTGGGTTCATCTCTTTGAGGAGGTTCTCCCAGGTCGCGGTCACTCCCATAGCGCCGGGGACCCGCCCCGGGGTGTCCACGATGATGGTCTCACACGTTCGGAGGCGTTGAAGGGCTCCCGGGAGTTCTTTCCGATTGTAAACCACCTCGAGGGGAATGCCGGCGATTTCCGCATACGTCTGGAGTTCGTTGATGGCACCCACCCTGTATGTGTCCAGGGTGATGAACCCTACCTTTCCCTGTCCGAATGCGTGGTGGCTCAAGGCCAGCTTCACGGTTGTCAGGGTCTTTCCAGCACCTGCCGGACCTACGACCGCCAGGATGAAGGGGCCGAGATGTGAGGTCTCGAGTCGGTTCCCGGGATCCACATCTCCTCTAGCCATCCGTTTTCTGTACTCGGCCACGTCGCCGGGAGTAGCGGCAGCGATCTCCACCCATTTTTCATTCCCGGTCCGGCCGGCTCGGCTGGAAAGGACCATGGCTTCATCCCCCATGGAGTGACGGACTTTCGCCATGGCCTCTCGCATGTCACGGCCACGAAATCGCTTAGGCTGCATGATCCAACTCCCATGTCGCTATACTCTGGAGGTTCACGTGGGCCGGGAGTTCGGCCAGTGAAACCACCGGGATTGTCGGTAGTACCGGTTCGATAAGCCGCCGAATACCGACCCGAAGGCCCGGGCGGGTAATGAGGGGCACCGGCCTTCCGTCTTCGCCGTAGACCCGGGCCAGCTGGTCCAGTTGACCCAGGAGCCCTGTGAGACGGTCGGGATTCAGCATGCCGCCATCGGTGGCGTTTCCTCGAGGGCTGAAGAGCCCCATCAACGCCGCCTCGAGTCGCGGTCCGATGGTGATCCCGTTCACAGAACCACCCGCGTCCTGGTGCAGGTCCACAATCACGTTGGCCATGCTCCGGCGGACGTGTTCCGTGAGGGCCTCCGGATCCTGAGTTTGCTCAGAGACGTCGGCCAGAGTTTCCAGGATGGTCACCAGATCCCGGATTGGGACCCGTTCCTTCAACAGGCGCTGAAGCACCCGATGTAGAACTCCCAGGGAAACCTTGGTGGGGATGACTTCCTCCACGAGGGCCGGGTAGGCCTCCCGCAGCGTGTCCACCATTTCCTGAACATCCTGCCGGCCCAAGAGCTCCGCTGCATTCCCTTTCAGGGTTTCCATGAGGTGAGTCGCCACCACTGCGGTTGGCTCCACCACCACGTACCCGTTCGTCTCGGCCTCCACACGCTTCCCTTTCGGGATCCATCGTGCCGGCATGCCGAAACTGGGATCCAACGTCTCCTCTCCGGGGACCTCATCCATCACCGCTCCGGTATCCAGGGCCAGGACCAGCCTGGGCCGAACGTCTCCACGGGCCGCCTCGGATCCACGGATCTTCACGGAATACTCGTCGGGAGGCAGGCGTACGTCGTCCCGGATGCGAATGGGCGGGACCAGGATCCCCAGCTCCTGGGCAGCCTGTTTCCGCAGGAGCCGAATCCTCTCCATGAGATCACCGCCCTGGGACTCGTCCACCAGGGGGATCAACGCGTACCCGATCTCCACTTCCACCGGGTCGATCTGGAGAAGGTCCTGAACCGGGGAACTCTCGCTGGGGAGCACCTCCACCTGAGGTTTCTGTGCGGCCTCCAGAGCCTTGGCCTTGCTCTCCTTCTCGCTCTTCCCGCTGGCTCTGGCCATGAGTGCCACACCGGACGCCAGAAGGAGGAAAGGAACTCGGGGCAGACCAGGCAGAATTCCCAACAAAGCCAGGAATCCGGCGGCCAGCCACACGGGCTTGGCTCGGAAGCCGATCTGCCGGACCACAGACTCCGCCACTCGGCCCCCACCCGACGACGAGGTCACCATGATCCCGGCTGCGGTGGAGATCACCAGTGCGGGGATTTGCGTGACCAGGCCATCCCCGACGGTGAGGAGCGTGTACTCGGAGAGAGCCTGCCCCAGAAGCATTCCACGCTGGATCACTCCAACGAAGAGCCCACCCAGAATGTTGATGGCGGTGATAAGAAGCCCGGCGATGGCATCCCCTCGGACGAACTTGGCGGCACCGTCC
Organism: uncultured bacterium; assembly: GCA_965365235.1. Taxonomy (GTDB): domain Bacteria; phylum Gemmatimonadota; class Gemmatimonadetes; order Longimicrobiales; family Gaopeijiaceae; genus CBDUAX01. The sequence goes on along the minus strand of CBDUAX010000429.1, from coordinate 2,275 downwards.
ATTGCGCCGTAGAAGTCGGCCTCCTGGCTTACTTCTTCCCGGCGCTGTTTGGCTTCGGTTTCATCGATCAGCCCGGCAGAGAGATCCCCGTCGATGCTCATCTGGCGCCCGGGCATGGCATCCAGGGTGAATCGTGCCGCCACCTCGGCCACCCGCCCAGCACCCTTGGTGATGACGATAAAGTTGATGGCGATGAGGATCAGGAAGATCACCACCCCTACAGCCGTGTTCCCACCGATGACAAACTGCCCGAAGCTCTCGATGACCTTCCCGGCCTCCCCCGTTCCCAGAATCAACCGGGTGCTGTTTACATTGAGGGCCAAGCGGAAAAGGGTGAGGAGAAGGAGCAACGCCGGGAAAGAGGAGAACTGAAGGGGCTTCTCGACGTACAAGGCAACGAGGATCACCAGAAGCGAGGAGGCGATGCTCAGAGCCAGGAAGAGGTCGAGGAAGGCGGGCGGCAGCGGGAACACCAGGAGACCCACCACCGACACGATGGCTGCCACCACGATGATCTCGGCGTTGTCCCTCAGAATCTGCCCGATGTCACGGGGCCCCGACACCCTATCACTCATGCCAGGCTAGTTCCTTTCCACGCTGTCTTGAGCCGTTCCCTCTGCTGAATCACCCAGGCCAGGATCTCCGCCACCGCCACGTACAGCTCCACGGGAATGGGGAAGCCCACTCGCGCGGTTTTGTAGAGGGCCCGGGCCAAAGGTTTGTTCTCCACCACTGGCACACCCGAGTCCATGGCGAGTGTCTTGATCTGAGCCGCGACCTTCCGGGCGCCCATGGCCAGGACCAACGGGGCGCTGGCCACCTCGGGATCGTATTTGAGGGCCACGGCGATGTGAGTGGGATTCGTGACCACCACATCCGCATCCCCCACGGCCAGGAGCATCCTCCGACGGGCCAGGTTTCGGGCCATGGTCCGGCGGCGGACTTTGAGGATCTGGTCCCCTTCCGACTCTTTGATCTCCTTCTTGATCTCCTCCTTGCTCATCTTCAGGCTTTTCTCGTGCCGCCAGATCTGATAGGCATAGTCGGCGAGAGCGAGGAGGATGTAGGCAACGCCAGCACTCACCAGGAGCCGTACCGCTTGCTCCTGAATGAAGCGGAGGAGGGCGTAGGGGCCTTGTTGAGCCAGATTCGGGAGGCGATTCTGGGCACCTGCCATGGCGAAGTACATGGCTCCGGAGATGATCCCGAACTTCAATAGGTTCTTGCCAAGGGTCACCGGCGCCTGGATCCCCCACTTCTCTTTGATGTTCTTCTGGGGGCTCAGGCGATTCCACTTCGGCTTGAGGGGCTCAAAGGACAGGACACCCCGAGCCTGGATTCCACCCACGGCGAGGGCCACTCCGGCCATGGTCAGGAGTGCCGGCGTCAGGAACCCAAGGGTCGTCCATCCCACCTGTTGGAGCCAGGTCGACATCCCCTCGAACCCCTCGATGGAGCCCATAGCCCCAACAGCGGTCTCCGTCAGGAGCAAAGCGAGGCCGGCTGCGATGACAGGCACCCCTTTGGCCAGAACAACCGCCGCAGCCAGGAGCAGGAAAGCCGTCGTGAGCTCCTGGCTTCGGGGAATCTGTCCCTTTTTCCGAGCATCTCTTCGGCGCTTCGGGGTTGGGGCTTCGGTGCGATCGCCAAAGCTCTGTTCATCCGCCATCAGGAGCCTCCTTCAGGAACCAGGAGGGTGTCCAGAAGGCCGGAAGCCAGACCGGTATAGTGATCGGGCCATTCCCCGAAAAACCCCGCGATGAGGGGTAGGGAGAGGCCCAGAGTAAAGAGGCCGATAGCGATCTGAAGGGGAAACGCCATCATGAGGACATTCAGCTGGGGAACGGTCTTCGCCATGACCCCCAAAGACGCATTCCCGATCATCATGGCGGCCACAACCGGCGCAGCGAACCGTAGGCCCAGAATGAACTGGGTTCCCAGCAATCCGACCGTGGCCGGAATCCCTTCCTCCAGATTGAGGGGTGACCCGAGGGGGAAGGCCTCCAGGGAGAGCCCGAGAGTCTGTACCAGGATCAGGTGACCCCCGGTGCCCAAGATCATGGCCAGCACGAAGAGCCCCAGGAACTGCCCGATGACAGGCATCTGCGTTCCTGAACTGGGGTCAAGGACATTGGCACCAGACAGGCCCATCTGTACGGCCAGCATGTCCCCGGCCGACTCGGCCGCGGCGACGAATATGGCTGCTCCCAACCCCAGGAGTGTCCCCAGGACCGCCTCGGTAGCCAGGGTGGCGGGCCCAGCCTGAATCGGTCCC
>CBDUAX010000428.1:0-4601 GCA_965365235.1 uncultured bacterium | reverse complement strand
TCACCCGCGGTCTTGAACGACAAACGTCTAAGGCTCATTGACCCTCTCGGTTGGCCAGCTCCTCTACGCGCTTCCTCGAGGAAGAAAAGCGGGCGGCCCTGGCCGTTGCTCGGTGATCACCGGATCCGTCTTCTCGGCGTGAAGTTTGGGCAGTGTAGGATAGGGAAAGGGCGGCCCCCCTCCAAGGGGAACGGAAACGCCCCCGGCGGTGAAGCCGGGGGCGTCATCGTCCGATACCCGGGATTTGCTCTGGACTAGAAGCCGGTCCGGTTCGGGTGGTATTTGAGGAAGTCGGACTTCCTGACGGGCACCACCACCACTCCCTCGGCCTCCGTGACGGCAAAGAGATTCACGACGATGCAAGCGTCGTTGGTGGCCCCCATCGGGGGAATGGGGCTGGTGAAGTCCTCCCCGTTGTACAGGCGGACCGCATTTCCAATGGTCCGGCCGGCCAGATCTTGAACCGGGATCGTTCCGCAACTCAGTCCACTGTTGTCCCCGGGGAACGGCAGCGTCGCCCGCAGCGGTCCGTTGATCTTGTCCCGAAGGGTGATCTGGCCGATCCGGGTGAACTTGAAGGTATCGATGATGTCGATGGCGCCATCGGCCGTACCCGCGAAAGCGATATGCGTATCGGGCCGATAGACGCCCGTGAAGTTCTCCAACGTCTTCTGGTTGGCGTGGAGTGGATGGAGGGCACCACCGGCGCCTACACCGCCCCCGCTCAGGGCGACGGTCCCGTTCAGTTGGAGCTCATTGTCGAAGAAATAGGCCGCGCTTCCTCGGGCCATCCCCAGAGAGCCGTCATAGTTGAGGCCAACCCCTCGGACGACGTCCGAAGCATTGATGACCTCGTCCCACACCCTGAGGGTGCTGGAAAGATCGGTGGTGTCCTGCTGGGCCGCCCGATACAACATGACTCTTCCGGTAGGTGAGGTCCCACCCTCACCGATGATCACCCAGCCCCCGTCCCCGGAGGCGGAGACATACGTCACGTCGGAGAACCCGAAGGCAGGAATGTTCCAGCGGGCGCCCGGGGTCACATAGAGGTCGGAGCCCTGGGAAAGCAGGCTACCCCAGGCGTTCTCCACCGGATCGAAGACCGAGGTGTTCGACGTGGCCTGGATCACATTGTCCGGGAATCCCGGGACGTGATCGAAGAGGGTCAGGCCCGCCACCACGAATGCATTCCCCGCGGAATCGATGCTGATGGTATCCAACCCCGCACCGATGCTGTCGATGTGTGCAAAGGCCCAGAAATCCTCGGATACGGTGTTGGCCCCATGCTCCACAAACAGTTTTACCTCTGCCCGGGGCGCGCCCGGAGGCTGGTAGGCCTTCCGCGCCGTCCCGATGTCGCCAACGGCGGTGGTCCGGGTGGAATAGATGATGTTGTCGTACTTGTCCACCGCGATGAACTGTGGCCGGTCGCTGAACGACGGCGGATCCGGTTGGGGGTAGGGCGTGATGACGAAGGCGAATCCGGAATCCGACTCTTTCAACTCGACATCGAAGATGACTGCGTCGGGGGCGAAGAAGCGTTGCTGCTCAACCTCCCGTTCAGCATCCAGGTCCACGATGGAGACATTCGTACCACCGGAGTTCGCCACCAGTAGCTCGTCTCCATCCCGGCTCATGGTGACACCCCAGGGCTCGGAGCCCACGCCGATGGCGGGTCCGAACTGTTCGGTGCCGAGGCGGAAGACTTCGACCCGGTTCCGCTCGATGTTGGAGAGAAGGAGATTCCCTCTCGCCGGGTCCACGGCGGCATCCATGATCTCACCGCCGGCCGGCAGAGCGACGGGGGTACCCGATACGACCACCCTGGTCAGACGGGCACCCGTCCCGCCCTGTGCGGATCTCTGGCCGCCAGGGAAGGTCCCACACGGAAGCTGGGAAGGCACACCCTCCACTGTCGCCGCGGCGCAGTTCCCGTCGCCGTCCACCATCCAACCCGTGACCTCGAAGATCAGCGTGTCGGGCAGAGACAACTCGTCGACGTTGAAGGGGAGGAAGGTGAAGTTGGAGGTCAGGTTCCCCGTTCGGGCCGGGGAGAAGTTCACCTGCTCCGTCCGCACAATCGTGTCGCCCCGTTCCGGAGAAATCGCACGAACGGTGTACCCGGCCGAAGAGACCCCGCTGCCCTGGGGGTTGTCGGCTCCCGAAACCGCCACAGCGATGACATCGTCGAGCTCAAGGCGTTCGTTGGAGGTCGTCACCAGCGTCACGGTGGGGGGCACCTGATCCTGCACCGCCGTGGACACGATCTCGAGGTTGATGGGGCCGTCCTGCCCGGTGACGTTCAGCCCGTTCCGGGCCGTGGCGGTCACCGAGATGTCGCCTTGGACGCCGGCTGGGATCACCACAGCCGTGTCAACCATGACCGAGTCCCGGGGCGGTGTGAAGGAGTACTCGATGGTTCGCTCGAATACCCCGGTCACCTGGATCATGAGGTCCAGGATCCCCTCTGGGTCGTAGGCCTCCACCTGAAGGTTGAGGCTCAACCCGGACTGGACCTGTTGGTTGTCCTGGATCGTGATGAATTGGACCCTCGGGCCCCCGATGATCAGCTGAACACTGTCCGCCGCGATGTTCCCCTGGCCGTCGTACGCCAGAGCGAACAGGACCGAGGTCTCCCGGGTGGTATCCGGGGACGCCGCCAGGTACCGGCTGATCGTAGTGTCACGGACAGGCGAATCGAACTTCACGATCTTCGGAGCGTACCGGGCGACGATGGAGTCTGTCCCCAGGTCCTTGTCCCCCCGGAAGGCCACGCCGAGGAAGACGAGGGAGTCGATCCCCACGTCGTCCACCGCCCTTGCGGTGATGAGCACCGAGTCACCGATGGGCCGGGCGGCTGGCTCCCGGGGTTGCTCGATCTGAATGGTGGGCGGGTTTCCATCCGGCCCGGTACCACCGGTTCCACTACCCCCTGAGCCGGGGGCAAAGACGTTCTGGCCATCGCAAGACAGAAGGACGGCCAGAGCGGCGAAACCGACGCTGATGGGCAGAACTCGCCTACGGGTTGGTGTTCCTTGAGACATCAGGTTCCTCCCTGGGCCTTTCCTAATTCCCCTGGCCCCGAACGATTGTCGGGGTAACGAGAATCATGAGGTCACGCTGAATCGTAGATTCCCTGGTGACCCGGAAGAGGCGCCCTATGATGGGAACATCCATCAGGAGCGGAATCCCTGAACGCACTTCACTCGTTTCGGTAACTGTGAGGCCGGCGATTACAACGGTCTCGCCGTCATCGACTAGCACCCGGGAGTTGGCGGTCTGCGTCTGGAAGATAAATCCAGCATCGGATTCCGCGGGGATGGCGGCGGACCTCTCCGCCATCAGCGTAAGATGGATCTGCCCACTGTTGGTGACGTGTGGTGTGGCTTCGAGGATGATTCCCGTCTCACGGGTCTCGACCTGAGCCGTGGGTATACTTCCACCGGTGGCCCCGGCCTGGGCGTCGATCACCCGAATCGGGGTATCCTCACCCACATGGATGCGGGCCTGTTGGTTGTCCAGAACCTGGACACTGGGGTGGGCCTGGACGTCGCTGAGATTCATGGACTCCAGGGCTTCGATGAAGTTGATGAGGGTGTGACGCCCCATGATGAGGCTCGTCAGAAGCGTCAGGTTCGGATTCGGAATCCGGGCCCTGGCGTTTCCAAGGGCGGCAACGGAAGTGCCTCCCAGAGAGATGACATCGGTGCCGACGTCCACCTGGTCGTCGGGGAAGGTGATGACCCCGTCCCCGTTCTGGTCCACGGCCCCGGGGGTCAGCAGGTTCAGCTGGTTCCCCTCGGAGTCTTTGAGGTCGTAGGTGACACCGAAGTCCTGAAGGTCTGTGCGGTTGATGAAGACGATCTTGGCGGCGATGGAAACCTGAGGCGTTTGCCTGTCCAACTGAGCGATCATCGCTTCGACCTGATCAAGCACTCGGGTGATATCGGTGACGATGATGGTGTTGGTGCCGGCATCCACGGCCACCTTCCCGCGGTCCAAGGTCAGGAGCGCCTCCACGGCGGTCTGAAGCTCGGCGGCGGTGGCGTAGTTGACCTGATACGTCCGGGTCTTGGGAGTCTCGATCATCTCCCGCTGCTGCAGATTCTCCAGGTTGTCGACTCGAATGATCCCCGAGTCCATCTCCTCCGCCACCAGCCCGTTGGATTCCAGGATGGCCTGCAATGCCACGTCCCAGGGCTGATCCCGGATCTCGGCGGAGATGGTCACGTCGATGTCGGAACCGGCTACGATGGAACGGTCGGCATACTCTGCGAAGGTGAAGAGCACCTCCGAGAGCGGCATGTTGCTGAAGGTCACCGTGATGGGCGCGCCCGTGCTTTCCTGAGCAATGGCAGGGGCAGGCGTCATCGGGGTCTCCGACCGCCCGTTTTGAACCGCGGCCTCGGCCGAAGGGGCGCTCCAGGGAGCGAAGGTCCCCCCCTGGTTCTCCAGAACCACTCTGAGCTCTCCGTCTCCGGGAAGCATTTGGTACCCCACCACCTGGTCCAGTTCGAGCACGATTCGGACGATCTTATCCGAATACTGGCTGGTCCGGATGGAGCGGAGCCCCCCCCTGTTCAAATCCAGGAAGTTGTCCC